>CAJFPG010000207.1 GCA_904398665.1 Candidatus Geddesella stercoravicola
AAAAACGAAAGGACATCCTTTCGGATGTCCTTTCGTTTTTGAGTTCCGCTGTTCAAAGGGAAACTCCGCCCTTTGGTGATTGAACATGCTCGGGGCAAATAAATTGCCCCTCCGCCAAGGTTTTGCCTGCGGCAAAACGCTTGTACGGCGCAAAAGCGCCATCCCACACGTTGTGGGACCCCATCTTTCTCGGGTATCCTTTTTGTCAACGCTTCCCAGCTTAATACAGAACCAATAACATTTAAGCGCGGCGTCACTTTTTTTATTTTATAGAAATACAAAACTTAATATTTTTTATGTTGTTTCAATAAATATCAGGGCAAAGTAGACCTTGCTTTGATCTATTTTTTTGCCATCAGCGAAAAATAAGTTATCTATCCACTCCATCGATTCTCTCTCCTCGTTAAAACGACTCTCGACCTGGCTGCCATTGTTGTAAGCACATTCATAATAATCATGATCGATTTCTGGTTTTCGCTAATCGCGAGAGAAATTCCGACGCCAGATTTACAATAATTTATTTTATAGCCCTTAGTAAAAATTGTCGAAATAAATCTATTATTGTCAAAACAATTGGCTTATTTTTATTTATGTAATATAGTATAAACAAACTATTAAATAGCAAAAAATGTAAAATGATAATTTCGAAATTCGAAATATTAAAACTAAACATCTTTCAAACGCATTAAAGTTAAATAAAGAAAACGACTTTTTAACTATGGGAATTTTTATTACTTAGAAAAAAGCTTATCATACGTTGCGTTTATCAGCAGTATATGAAAAAACTATTTTCACGGTTTTAGGAAAAATTTTTGTTTTATGTTTATTTATTTCATCGATGCTGATAAAATTATAAGATATTTTATTATGGATTTAAGAAAATAAGGAATATAAATTAAAAATCCAAATGTTTTAAGTTGTTATAATCATAAAAACATTTGAACGAAATGATTAAAATATTCCTTTTCATATGCGAAAATTCGAGACGTGAAAAATAAAAATCAATATAAAAACACTACGAGAAGCATCAGTATAAATTGTTTGCATTAAACAAGCAATAACACAAAAGTTTGCCCGCCTTCTCTACTTTTGAATAGATAACCCAGTGAATATATGTTTAAAAATCACATTATAAAATAAGTTGAATATTAATAACAAGTCAAATTCTACTGAAAATAACAGAAAATTCTTTTATTCCAACATATTTTTATATGTCAAGCAAGTATTTCCCTCAGTCGACAACCTTTAAATAAATAGCCCCAAAAGCTTGCGATATACTACTTTTTTGAAATTCGGTCGCTTAATTTGTTAAGTCGTATTTTTTAATCAACGTTAGCACGTTGATTAAATCTGAATTTAGCGCTCAAAATGAAATATCCCAAATTACGATCTATTTCTCATAATATTTTTTACTGTTAAAACTATTTTCCAATTAAACCTATCTTTTTTAAAGACAACAAAAAACAGAAAATCATAAGATAAAAAATGAAAATTTTATTTCAAAGGCGAAATTTTTCATTTTATTAATGTCCTTCCTAAATATATCCATTCTCTTCCAAATTTAAAAACTCCGTTTTATTATAAAGTAACAATATTAATCGATATAGAAAAATATGTAAAAAACTCACGTGATTCCTGATGATATAATATTGTCAATTTAAATAAAAAAGGAGAGGAATAAAATGGCGTACTATATTGATCTGTTTTCACCTGAGACTTATCTGGCTTTTTCCAATTCTAATCGGGATATTTCCGGATTTAAAGAGCACCGAAGAGGGATTGCCGCTGAGATTAAACCCGGAGACAAATTCATCTGTTATATGACAAAGCTATCTCGATTGATAGGAGTGTTAGAAGTTTGTTCCAACTGTTTCATAGACAATCATCCGATTTTCACACAATCAAACGACCCCTTTCTTGTTCGTTTTCATGTGTCGCCTACGGTCTGGCTCAAACCGGAAAAAAGTATTCCCATAAACAATGATATTTCTTGGAAACGCCTGTCTTTCACAAAAAATTTATCCCTAAACAGCTGTGCCTGGACAAATAAGGTCCGCGGCAGCCTGACAAAATTGTCGGATGAAGACGGCGAGTATTTAGAAAAGATTTTAACGGCGCAAAACAAAGAATTGAAGAATTATCCGCTGTCTACCGCCGACGAAAAAAAGTTTTCGCCGTCGCTAATCAACTCCGAAGCAGGCCAGATCGCCGTTTCCATCCCGGACGACGAAAACCGATCCTTTCATCGACACGGCGTGGGAACAGAACATACTCGAATTCAATCTTTGCTCGCTAAAATCGGGGAAGCAATGGGATTTCGCATTTGGATTCCCTTTGCGGATCGCCAATACGTCTCAAAAATATGGACTCCCATCGACGACAAGATTCTTTTAAAACACCTGCCGTTAAACTATAATAACGTAACTTTAAGGACTATTGAAAATATTGACGTTCTCTGTATCCGTCGAAACGCGATTATCCGAGCGTTTGAGATTGAGCATTCCACCTCCATATATTCCGGGTTATTGCGAATGGCGGACTTAATGAGTCTGCAACCGAATTTGAATATTAAAGCTCACATCGTTTCGCCTTTTATACGGCGAGGAAAAGTTCTTCAAAAAATATCGCGTCCGGTCTTTGCCCTGATGGAAAGCGGCCCGATGTCAGAATCGTGTTCTTATTTATCCTACGACACCATAACAGAACTCGGAGCTGAAAAAAACTTATCTCATATGAATGACAGCGTTCTGGAAAATTACGCGGAATATGCCCAGGAATCTGATTTTTAGACACGGTATCTGTATTCTGTATATTGACTCTTATCATATTGTTGCGGATTATACAGTCCGCGACAATTTTTTATAACTGTTTTCAAAGAAGCATATTCCCTACAAATTGACTTATGAAAAAACTTTACTCAAATTGAATACTCGAAAAATCTTCGCGCGTGTCCGATTAAATTATGACACTTTCGCGACGATTATCGCATTTATGAGTCTAAATCCATACGAAATGAAAAATATTATTTCAAAATAGTAAACAGTAATATTTATAAATAATCGCGTCAATGTTTACTTTCGAAAATAAAATTTCATTAAATTTAGATTTAATACTAATTTAGATTTAATATTATTTAATATTCAGTATAAAATAAAAAATATTATTTTATAAATTTTATAAAATAACGAAAAAAACCGTCTTGAATTTTTTGAGACGATTTTTTTTGTTATAAAAATTTAATTTGTTTTATTTCTTACATAAAAAATAACGTGAATTATAAGAAAACAAACATGATAAAATCTTCTACTTTATAGAATCATATTCCCTCTAAAACAAATTATTCAATATCAGATCAACCTTCGCTTTGTTTTTTTTAAATACATTAAACAACACGATAAAATCCAACTATAAAAAATATCATTTATTCGAAAAACAGGATTTAAAAACAAAAATGTTTTTAATTATTTTAATACAAAAAAGAACGCGAAAATAATAAAATTAAACCACACAAATAATTATACTCTCTAAATCAACGCGTACTACAAAAAAATGACCGGAAAATGAAACAGAAACAAATCAAAAGATTTAAACTATAAATAAAAAAATAAGTAAATAATAATCCATAAACTATATATTAATACAATATAACTATATATAATAACTATATATAAAAATAAATCTAAACACAAAAACAAATCATCTTATAGATTAAATAATAAAAGAAATAATTATATTTTATTTTCCAATCCCCATTCGCACATGGCGTCAAGAATAGGAATAAGAGATCTTCCTCTTTCCGTGAGGCTATACTCGACTTTAGGGGGAATCTGAGGATATTCTTTTCTGTTTATAAGTTTATCCTTTTCCAACTCTTTCAACGTAGAACTTAAAGTTTTATATGATATCTCGCCGATATATCGTTTCATTTCGTTAAACCTGACAACCCTAAATTCCATAAGAGTGTAGAGAATAATCATTTTATATTTTCCGTTTATAAGAGACAGCGTATAGCTGAATCCGGTGTCGTTCAGACATTCTGTCGCGATACATCTTTTTTCCATAAGACCCATACTTCCCTTTAATATAGTATATAACTAAAATGTGCGTACTTGTAAAAATAATAATTTATGCTATAATTATAGCATAAACAAATGTCAAAGTCAACAGACCACTCAACAGAATGTAAAAATATAAGAAGATAAAACTATATCCATAATAACATAAATAATATATCCCATTTCACATCAAAGGAGGAGCAATATGAGTAAGAAAATTATGATTTTAAACGGAAGCCCAAGGGAAAAAGGCAACACGGCGGCCTTAATTAAGTCGTTCACGGAAGGAGCCGAAAGTTCGGGGAATATCGTTACTGAATTTTTTATCGACAAAATGAACATTCACGGCTGCAAAGGATGTTTCGGGGGAGGAAAAAATCCCGATAGTCCCTGCGTCCAAAAAGACGACATGGATAAAATTTATCCTACATATAAAGAGGCGGATATTGTGGTGTTGGCGACACCGCTTTATTATTGGACGATAAGCGGGCAACTTAAATGTGTGTTCGACAGACTTTTCGCTGTGGCGGAATGTAATCCCGATTATAAAAATCCGATTAAGGAAAGCGTTCTTTTAATGGCGGCGGAAGGCAACGGATTTGAAGAAACGCTGTATTGGTACGACAATTTGGAAAAACATCTCGGCTGGAAAAATATCGGAAAAGTTCTTTGCGGAGGAGTTTTCGCGATAGGAGATATCAAAGATAAACAAGAGTTAAAACAAGCCTATGAATTGGGCAAATCTATACATTAAAACGAAAGGAGCCAATTTTATGGAAAAAATCACTTTGTCTAAGGCGTCTATTTTAACCTCGCCAAATCCGGTAACAATCGTATGTACTCAAAAACCAAACGGAGAGACAAATTTCGCCACAGTATCTTGGTGGACGTATTTATCGTACAATCCTAATATGATAGCTTACGCAATGGCGAAAACTTCTTATAGCGGGGAACTTGTTCGTTCCAATAAAAAGGTTATTTTGACGATTCCCGGCGAGGAAATTGCCGACGCGGTTATCGGTTGCGGAAGCACTACGGGAAGGAATACCGACAAAATGGAAAAATTCAATATAGCTACTCAAAAAATTTCCGGAAGCGATATCTTAGTTCCCCTTCATAGCAAAGTCGCGATTAAATGTAATATGAAAGAATTTATTGAAGTCGGAGATCATTATCTTTATATTTGCGATGTGGAAGACGTATATGGAGACGAGAAAGAAAAAGCCCTCTTCGCGTGGAACGGATATTCGCAAATCCGTCCGGTATAATAATTGTCAATATCCATAAAAACGATAAAGATATATTTTTTGAAAAAAACTTAAAATAATATAAAAATATAATATGGAAATAAGTTTCTTCGTGAAGTCGCTTTGTGCCTACTCAAAAAAATAGAGTAAAAAAATTCTTATAAAAAGCTGGCGGGAAAAACATCGTAAAGAATCTTTACGATGTTTTTTATGAAAAGGTCGGCTATTCATAATTTTGCGAAATTAAAGAAAAGAAATATGAAGATTAATATAGAGACATATCTGATCTCAAAAAATATTATATAAAAACAGACTGTTAAAAAAGATAATATGATTAAACGATAACAATAACATACTAAAAAAACAATTATATTAAAGTATTTATTATATTAAAGTATTTAATTAATATTATCTAAATATTATCTAAAAGTATTTTATATGTTATTATAATTAAATTTCCCTTTTCTTCTTACTGAGATGTTAAGTGGACACCAAACTTTATACATTTTCTATTTTTCGACACATACCAATAAAAATAGTTATCAAAAAAAATACCAATAGAAAACTTATTAAAAATATTCAAACTAAACAGTATGAAGCCGACGCTCATCTCTTTATGAGAAGAATCGTCGGCTTCTTTTTATCTCCTATTAGGGAAGTTTCTATGAAAGCGTAATTAAACAGTCAGAAAAAAGCCAGGAGAATCAATGATTTCACAAAAGCGGAAAGGCAATTACTCCACCGATACACTATTTTTGAAAAAGTCTTGATATGACGGGGGTCTCGACATATGAATATGGACACAAGACAGTAATCAGACAGAGCGCGAGTTATAAACTCTCCGCATTCCCCGCGCTCATAACAACTGGTAACCTTGTGACTTATGACATAATCCAAAAATCAGAGATCGGCATAATTTTTACGTTCTTCACGCACAAAACCCGACATATAGCCGTGACATTTATCCGGAAAGGACGGACGCCCCGCAAAACAGACCTCGGATAAACTCGGATAAAGGCGCTCCCTTTATAATGGATTCGTTTCTTTAATCATTATCGTCGCAATCTTCATTTACATTCTCAAATATCATTTGAAGGCGTGGAAACAGAGAAATCTCCCTCATGTTTTATAAAAATTCCGCCTTCAAAGGTAATATCATTGCCATTTATGTCTTTCTGAAAAGAAAGTCTCTCGGTTTTTTGAAGTGTAAATCCAAGTCTTTCCAACAGCTTGCGGGAGGGCTTATTTTCCAACGCGGTTCCGGCAGTAAAGATTTTTATTCCCCGTTCATTAGCCATGTAGTTCATCATCGCGCAGCAGCTCTCAAAAGCGTACCCTTGGCCTTGATAATCCGAATGGAAACAATAGCCCAAGTCGTACTTACCGTTATCTTCGTGAAAACAGATATACCCAATCATCATGTCACGGAGAAAAATCGCATAAAACATTTGAGTCTCGGCGAATTGTTTGGTCAACGCAATAATTTCCGTATCTTTAACAGGCAGAGGGATATCGTATATGGCATATTTAGATTTCCGAAAATCGGAGGCGATTTCCCGCATATATTTCCAATCATCTGGCACAAGTTCTCTTATCAATAATCGCTCTGTCTTAAATCGCATTTTCCTAACTCCACTTATTCGTTTTATTTATTATAACATATAAATATGGCTTTTTCTATCGATTCATAAAGCAGAAAAGAAAACTTCAATAGAAATAACAAAACGATGACAGGAAGATTTAATGCTTCCTATCACCGTCGCTGTTAGGCGTAAATTAATTCCGATATTAACGGTTTCTGTCTCCTCATTGCAAGGTTATTCATCCTACCTACCCACTCCGTCTGATTTTCCGCTTTTACATCTCGGCTACGCCCTTACCCTCTGCCATCCGCGCTACCAGACGCAAGAACAAGTCTTCTTCCTGTTAGTCAATATTGACAAGACGACTATTCAGCTTTCCGCTTGTAAGCAGATTGCTATACAAACTACATCGTAGCGCTTCCGATGTTTGAGATACCGTAAATACCTCTTCAATACACCGATTTGATTTTGTTCTTCTTTTTGGGAGCGACAGGAAGGGAGGGGGGGGAGGAATCGTAGGATAAATTTAATTCTCTATATTTTTTCTAAAATTTGTTTCACAATCAATCGTCTTTTTACACTTCTTAAATCATATTTTTTAACTAAATTCTCTTTGATTCGATAAAGGATAAATTCTCACGTTTTTTTTATAATTTAATTTATTTCGCGATATTTTTCTAAACAGAATTTAATTAAAAACTTAAATTCATACTCTATTTGCACCTAAATTTATAAGAAAACATTCCTCCAAAAATCTCTTCCTTAACTCATTTAACATACTTCGTTTTTCGCTTTTTATCATTTTTCGCTTTACCCCGAATTTTGTAAGAACTAACGACAGATTTATTTTTTCTTTCTTATTTATCGAAAATGTCGTAAAAATATTTTATATCTTCGTTCTTTTTTAAGTTTTCTATCTTTATTTCTTTCTAAAATACCCAGTCTGTCTATTTTTTATTTTCTTTCTGTTTCCCGTAATATAATTACATTACTCGTATTTTCGTATTATTATTTGCTTATGTACCTATGATATCCCTTTTTTCTCTTCACTCTCCTTGTTAAAACTCGCTCGCGGCTAACCTCAAATTCCTCGCTCAACCCAAATTCTCCAAGCTTTTTTCCGTTCCGAAATATCAATTTTTCAATCTCCCGTTTTTCATTATTTTCCTTTTTCTTCTTAAATATCTCATTCGTTTTAAATATCTCATTCGTTATCCCTCCTCGAAAAATCTCTGAGGAAAAAGACCTCAAAATTAAAACCTAAAATTTTAAATTAAAATTAAGGTATCTTACTCAAATTCCTCGAAGATTTAAAGAGGCTCAGGAAGTATCCTTATAAAAATCCTCACAATAAAAAACAAAAATTGCCAGACATAATAAAACAAAAAAATTTTGTTGTTTTTAATTTTTTTATATTTTATTAACAAAACCTATTGACTATTTTTCTTTTTTATGATATACTTACAAAGCAATATTTTTCAACATAAACCTCAGGGGGCATTAGCGCAGCTGGGAGCGCACAACACTGGCAGTGTTGGGGTCACGGGTTCGAATCCCGTATGCTCCACCAGGCTGAGCCTGAAGCCGAACGCGCTCCGGGCTCTTTTTTTATTTATGCAGAAGATGCCCGCGTCCATATCCAGCATCTTTTTAGTCCCTGTTTGCATAACAGATAAACCTGTTTCAAATATAAAATGAAACAGATTTATTTGTTTCTAAGGTAAAAAATGCGATTTTGAGCAGGAATCCGCCGATAAATTCATAAATAGAATGAAAAGTTGCTGTTTCAAAAATGAAAGTTTTAGGTTTAAAAAAGCAGCTTTTTTTAGCAGCAATACTAAATACTATAAGAAAAAATCAAACCAGAAAATGAAATGGAGTACTTGATGTGAAACTGATATTAAGTGACAGACCTCTCAATATTGAAATAAAAAAAGATGATATTAAATTTATTGATTTATCTTCATTAAAAATAACAAACTGTGTTGGGTGTTTTGGCTGCTGGACAAAAACACCAGGAAAATGTGTCATTCGTGATGATGCAGTGAAGGTTTATCCCGAAATTGCTAAGAGTGATACATTGCTTTATGTTAGTCGCATAAAATATGGTGGCTATGATACCATAATGAAAACAATGTTGGAACGCGCAATTCCGGTTCAGCAAGCTTTTATTCGAATTGTAGCAGGAGAAACACATCATATTCAGCGTGAAGTGACACCTAAAAAAGCAACAATAATTGCCTACGGTGATATAAGTGAAGGAGAAAAGGAAGTATTTAAAAAACTCATTTCAAGAAATGCTCACAATATGAATTTTGAAAACTATAACATTATTTTTGCAACGGAATTACAATTAGAAAAAGCGGTAACAGATGAGGTGGCAAAATGGGAAGCATAATTATTTTAAATGGGAGCCCACGAGCTCCAAAGTCAAATTCCAAATGTTATGCGACAATATTCTTTAAAAACTGCAAATGCAAAACGGAATATCACAATATATCAAAAACAAACCACCACGAACTTTGCAAAAAATTAGAAGAGTTTTCAGATGTATTGTTTGTTTTTCCTTTGTATGCAGATGGAATTCCTGTAACACTATTGAATTTTTTAAAAACGCTTGAAAATAATCCGCCTAAAAGCAAACCTGTCATATCGGTGTTGATTAATTGTGGCTTTTTGGAACATCATCAAAACGATGTGGCGGTTAGTATGATGAAGTTGTTTTGTGGAGAAAACGGCTATCGTTTTGGTTCTGTTTTAAAGATAGGTAGCGGTGAAGCCATATTGACAACCCCATTTAAAATACTGGTTACGAGAAAAATAAAAAAGTTAGCGGCTTCTATTGCTTGTGCCAAGTATCGTACATTGCAAACTACCATGCCTCTTTCTTCTAAAATGTTCGTAAAAGCTTCAACTGCTTATTGGACAAACTACGGAAAGAAAAACGGAATTACCAAAAAGCAGATGGAAACAATGGACATTGAAAAATAGTCCTAAATTTGATACCGGTTGTAATTTGAACAAAACTGTTCGGATCACAACCGGTATTTTAAATGTAAAGGCTTTGTTTATGAGCTTTAAGAGCAATAATCAACGCGAATCGGAAAGTACTTTTATAAAATGCCAAAAATGCCAAAAAGCTATGACAAAAAATAAAATGTTCTGTGATTTGAAACGATTTGTTCGATGAGATTTCAGTCTTTTTCATTATGATAAGCGGCTTTTTCAAATGCATTCTCATATTTTGTAGTGTATGCCCATTATTTCATAAAGGGGTTAAGAAAGCCGAGATATTGAAAGGGAAACGAAACTGTGTGTGTTCAAGTACAACAGCAACAAAAAGCGCGACATCTTTTTTAGTCCCCAGAGACACGTCGGAACGAGTTGCGCTCGTTCCGATTTTTTATTCCATAAAAAATCAGTCACCCGTTCCACTTTTCCTCCTTTTCCGCAAAAAGTCCCGCTGCGCCTGCGCCGCTCGCTTGTAAACGCTCTCGCAACGCTCCGGCTTGCTACCAACTTTTTGTGGGTTCAAGTCTATTTAAAAACTTTTTGCAGGCATCTTTTTTGCGACCTCTTCACAACGGGACGCCAGGCCCATAGCATTGGGTTCGGCGTTATTTTTTATTCTTACGGCGAAACCAAACTTTGGCATATTTTTTGCCACGTTATTACACGTCGGAGAAAGAGAACTTCGCTCCGGCTTATTTTTTTATCTATGACAGAAAATAAGCAATCCTCCCGCTCCTTTGTTCCTTCTTTTTCGCAAAAAATCACGCTTAACTCTCCTATTTGGTCACGGCGACTTTTCAAGTCGCCTACGCCAATCACGACGGCTCGCTGTCGCCCCCAAATTTTTGCGAGTTTGAGAGCTTTGAATCTCCTATCCTATCCTCGAAATGTCAAAAATATCTTTTTTACGCGGCTTAGACAGCATGACACTGAATTCAAACATCATGACCTCAACGTTATTTTTTGAAAATCCAAACGTCGGCGTCTTTTTGCCACATTATTTCAATGTGTTGACCTAAAATTTTCTGGATTAGAGTTATTTATTTACTTTTATGAAAAAAAATCGAGGCTCGGTGTTTTTATTATATTTTATTACAGCATGACGTTTGACACAAATCTTTTGGTAAAATATTACTTCTTGCTTTTACGAAAAAATTGAGTCTGGACGTTTTTATTATATCATTACAGCATGGCGTTTGACATAAATCTTTTGAGTTTAAATTTATTTTTTACTTTTACGAAAAAATCGAGGCTTGGCGTTGGCGTTTTTATTTTTTTATTATATCATTACATAGTGACGCGTGACTCAAAGGTTTTGGATTCAGGGTTATTTTTTTTCTTTTACGAAAAAACATAATATTTGCATCTGGTTCGCAGCCTCTTAAAATATCAAACGCCATTAAATTCTCCATCTTTATGGAAAAGAGGACTTATAGAGAAGCGGACACTAATAGCTTTTTTTGTTATAAACACAATATTTATAATGGCATTCTGAATTAATAATGGAGTTCTGACTTTTCTTTTTCCCTTTCAAATTAACGCCAAAATGAAAAAAACAAGAATCAACAAAACAAACAAATCCGATACTTTTTTAATACGAAATCAATTCTGACAATTTATAACTTAACCCTTTTCTGGTTTATATTAAAATGTTTCCGTTTTATATACAAAAAATATAAAAAGTCAAATCTCTCCGCGCCAAAAGTTTATAAATCGTTTTTTGAGCTCCTTTTCATATATAAAAGCAAAGCTTAAAAAACAATAAATCATTTTATCGCGAATTATCGCAAAATTTAAAATTTCGAGAGCTTGCGATTCGTTTAATCTTAACGCGAAATCCAATAAAAAAACGCTTTTTCGATTTATATTTTTTAACAAAAAATATAAAATGCATAAATATCTCTTCTTTTAGTTTCGCGAAACACAACTTTTTTTAAATGTCGTAAGCCCTATTTTTTACTTTTATATCGACTATTGTTCACCGATTGTTCGCTAAAAATCATTGACGGACGAAAAATTATATAGTATAATAAAGGGAGAAAAACGTCTGAGAAAAAATATACAGTTTATAACATTCTTATAACATTTATAAATTATATGTAATTTATATACCTCAAATAAAACGCGAACATATATCCGAACTGTAAAAGCCACAAAAAGACATGACGAACAGATGATTAAAAGAAAAGGAAATTATATGGAAGTTCAAATAAAGATTTCGGCCGACGCTTATATTTTTGACTTTGACGGCACTCTCGTGGATTCTATGCCTATGTGGACGGGTAAAATGCTTTCTATACTCGAAGAAAACAAAATAAAATACCCGAAAGACATAATACGAACGATCACGCCTCTCGGGGACAAAAAAACGGCCGAATATTTCGTAAAACAGCTCGGAGTGCCTTTGTCAGTCGAAGAGATAAGAAAACAAATGGACGAATACGCCCTTTACGCCTACGCTCACACTATTCAAGCGAAAGAGACAGCGATTGAGACAATACGAACACTCAGAAAAAAGAAATATAAGCTCGCGATTCTAACGGCAAGTCCTCATAAAATGGTCGATGACTGTCTTAAAAGACTCGGTCTTTTCGATTTGTTCGATAAAATTTGGACTTCGGAGGATTTTAACCTGACAAAAGTAAACCCGGAAATTTATCGTTTAGCGGCTAACGAAATAGACGTCCCGATTGAAAAATGCGTTCTCGCCGACGACAGTATCGGAGCTCTCAAAACAGCGAAAAAAGCGGGGATGAAAATTATAGGCGTATATGATAAAAGCGCCGAGGAGTATGAAGACGAAATTCGCGAAATCTCAGATTTATATGTAACACGACTCAAAGATATTTTTTTCTAAAAACTTTTTTTAAGGATACAAATAAAGACCCGAAAGCTTCTTAAAAGAGCTTTTATAATCAAAAACTATTTTATAAGTTTTCGGGCGATATAAAAAATAATTTTAAAAAGAAAATTTATTGTTTTCAAATAAAAAAATATCGAGGAAAAATATTCTGATTCGAATTACGTTATAACTGATTTGATTACATTATAAAAGCGAAAAATTATGAAAAAAAACGCTAAACTCAAAAAGAAAATAACAAAATATCGTCCTGAAACTCAGGACGATATTTTTACAATGCCTTACAATTATTTTTATACTAATATTTTTATACTAAAAATCGAAAAAAAATCAAACGTTATCTCATCAAAAGAGAATATTCCGAGACGTCGACGCCGGAGAGCATGTTGACGGCACAATTCGCGCAGAGCCAAGACGACAACAACGTGTTTTTGTTCCCTGCCGTCAGATAAAAATATCCTTTTCTTATCGGGTCTTCCCTAGCTATCGGAAGACGCGCGGAAGTTCTGAGATACGCGGAAAAATCCGATTTTTCATAATTAAAATCGCCGAGCGGATAAAAATACTCTTCAAGGGTCTCTTGAAGCCCCGCAAGTCTTCTGACTTTTATCTTATCGAAAATAAAACGAGGGAAACCCTCCGTACTTTTTGGAAAAAAACTGTCGGAACCGCAAATAATAACCCTGCCCTTCGGGTCGGGAAGAAAATAAAAGGGATCTCTATACATATCTCGAATAAAAGCTCGATTATACCAACCCTCAAAATTCGCGGCGGGAGAAGTCTTTACAAAGAAAACCGCCTCTCTCTTACCCAAAAATGGATATCTGGAAAGAAGAGAGAGTCCTCGGCAATCAAGAACCTTTTCAGCCACGGCGGAAACTTTATCCTCAGTTTCGAGATAATAACCGTTTCCGTCCTCTTTTTGAGTAACATATTCTATTTTAGTGTTCTCATACAGCCTTGCCCCTTTTATGGAAAGCCAGCACGACAGTTTCTCCGAAAGATCCTTTTTGTCGATATAAAGCCCTCCTTTGGAGGAATATATCCCGACCTCGAAAGGAAAAGAGAAAAGATCAAGCCCTTCTTTCCCGCTGATAAGCTCAACGTCTATACCGCTGTATTTGCGAAGTCTGTACTCTTCTTCAACGTCGCTTTGAGAAACTCCACCGTCGGAAAAAGTGAAACAATCCTTCAAAACCGAGCTTGATACCCCGGCTTCCTCCGCCATGTTTTTTATTTCCGGCAAAGCGCGGACGCAAAGCCTATAATATCCCGCCGCCGCCTCGTAACCGAAGCCGTTTTTCAAAGCCGTAAAGCTTCGGTCCGCGTCGTATTGAAGAATATCCGGCATTTTAACGCTATATCCCTCGCCGAAATGATACTTCTCATAAACAGAAACGCTCTTTCCCGCTTTTACTAGCAAAAACGCCGAGAGCAAACCGCAGATACCTCCGCCTATAACAGCGACCTCCGTCGTTTCCTCCGCCCCGAGAGGCGGAAACACCAATCTGCTTTCCATCTCGTTATTGCTTTCCATAACTCTTTCCTCCTGTCATCTTATCCGTTTATTTGATTATCGCCCCGTAAAAACAATTTTATTCAACAAGGCGCTTTTTTGTAAAAGTCATTGACAGAACGGAAAATTTATAGTATAATTTAAATAAGTATGTACTGAAAGAAAGGAGAGCCGTTCCATGAGAATCATCACTCGTTCGGAAGAGGAAACGGCGGCTCTCGGGGAAAAACTCGCGTCAAAGATAACGGGAGGAGAGATTTTCGCCCTTGAAGGAGAAATGGGCTCCGGGAAAACCGCTTTCGTTAAAGGCGTTATGCGAGGGCTCGGATATAAAGAGGAGGTAACAAGCCCAACCTTCTCGATTTGTCATGTTTATGAGACTACTCCGATAGTTTACCACTATGATCTTTACAGAATGACAAGCCTCGACGATATTTTCTCAACAGGTCTTTTCGACTCCTGTGACGAAAATTCCGTTCTTTTCATAGAATGGGCAAGAGATACGGAAGAACTGGGCGAAGAAGTAAAAACTCTATTTTTTTCCTATGGAAAAAAAATTAACGAAAGAATAATAGAAGCGGAGGACGGCATATTTTGACAGGGAATGTTTTGGTTTTCGACGCCGCCGCGTCTTCTTATTCCGCCGCTATCTTGAAAAACGGCAAAATACTTTTCTCAACGAGCGAAAACTCCACACTGACTCACAGCAAAACCTTACTTCCGGCAATCGAGGATATTTTGTCCCGAAATAAAATATCCGTAAAAGATATCGATGAAATTATGTTGACTATCGGACCGGGTTCTTTTACGGGACTTAAAATAGGAGCGGCTACCGCGAAAGGGCTTGCGTTCCCTTATAAAACGCCTTGCGTCGGGGTATCGACGCTCGCCGCGCTCGCTTACGGGCATTCCGATTTTAACGGGTTAATAGCCTGCGTTCTCGACGCGAGAAGAAATATGTTGTATTGCGCTTTCTTTCTCTCGGAAAATGGGAAAATCTCTCGGCTTACGGAGGACAGGCAGATACCCGCGTCACAAGCGGCGGAAAGAATAAAAGAAGAGAATCTCCCGACTCTCGCAGTCGGAGACGGGGCGAAAATACTCTCAAAAGCTTTCGAGGACATTTACATTTATTCTCCCGAAAAAACAAAAGAAAATATCGCCCGGACTCCATCGGCTTTCTTTGTTTCGGAAAAAATATCAAGGAGTAAAAGCTCTGATAAAAACACGCAAAGAGATACGGCGAACGATATAAGAAAAAATATTGAAAATAACGCGGGCCAAAATACGCGAAATACGAGAATAGACGCCGACCGTAACATAAAAAAAATTACGAGAGAATATACGGGGAAAAACGACGGGCAAACACTCGCCGCCGAAAGAATTATACTTCTAAAAGACGGAGAAATTGTACCCCCTATCGGGATATTTCTCGCGGGGAACGCCGAGGGGGAGAAGACTTCCCCGGAAAAACTTGTTCCTCGATATCTGAGAAAGCCTCAGGCCGAAAGAGATCGAGAACAAAAGATTTCAGCCGAAATTTACAATAAAGGTTAAAAAAATCGACCAATTATATTTTAGAGACAAATAAACGCTATTCTATTGATAAAATTTTATATAAATTTTAACGCGTATATCGAGATATTTATACGATTCGAGACACTGTCGCTATATAAAATATAAATACTATTATCCGTGACAAAACGACGTATGATTATCGACCGGGAATATTATTGAGTGGCGTATTTTTATAAGAAGGAGTTCTTTTCGATAAATATTTTTCGGCTGAGAAATCTCGTTCATGCGAGAAAACTCACATCCATGAAAAATCTCTTATATGATAAAACCCAATTATCCGAAAAATATCTCTAGTATGAGAAATTTCTCTTGTTTAAAAAATTTCTCTTGCCTGAGAATTCTCTTCTGTTTAAAAAGCATCTCCTATCTGAGAAATCTCTCTTGTTTAAAAAGCCTCTCTTGCCTAAGAATTCTCTCTTATTTAAAAAGTCTCTCTTACCTGAAAATTCTTTCTTTTTAAAAAAATCTCGCCTGTTTGAAAACTCCCGTTTGTCTTGAAACGCTTACCCGCGAGGTTTCTGATAACGGTAATTATCCCGGACTTTATACGATAAAAAAAGATAATTGTGAATTATAACAAATTCGATTTAATTATGCTTTGTAATTACAATTTTTTAATAATTTTTAAATTTACGGACGACTTACAAGCCAAAATCGCAAAATCGTAAATTAATATTAACAAAAATAACAAAAAGATAAGTAAATTTTTCGACGAATTTTTTCTCGTATATATTACGACATATACGACGTATTTGAACGAACAAATCCTTTTCATTTCCCTTTTTTACAAGTCGAGGATGGTCGGGCTTTGTATGTTCAATTTGACGGTATGAGTAATAAATATATTGAAATATCTGATATAACAGCAAAAACAACAGTTCAAATAATAGTCTAAATATTTCTGATATAATTCTAAGATTATTAGCTTATCAGCTTTCGTATGGCTGATATTTCGAGTTCACATTTATATAACTTTTCTCGGAAATTTCTTAATTTTAACTCGAAATTTCACAAAAGATTCCTCGTTCGTTATTATATCATCGCGATTGATATCGCGATGATATAATAAAAAATTGTATTAAAAAACAGTTTTAATCTTTAATTTTGTTTTTTTACCGAAAGGAGATTTTTCTATGATTGCTGTCGGAGCCGATCACGCCGGCGTTTTTTTAAAAAACGACATCGTAAAATTACTCGAAAAAGAAGGATACGAGGTAAAGGATTTCGGAACTTACTCCGACGAGTCCTGCGATTATCCGATATACGCGAAAGCCGTCGCGGACGCGGTCGCGTCGGGGCTGTGCGAAAAAGGAATTTTGGTTTGCGGCACCGGCATAGGCATGTCGATGGCGGCAAACAAAGTAAAAGGTATCAGGGCGGCCGTTTGCTCCGAAGCAAAAAGCGCGGAGATGACTCGACGTCACAACGACGCGAATATTCTTTGCCTGGGAGCGAGAATGATAGATGAAAAAACGGCGGAAGAGCTTGTCAAAATTTTCCTCTCGACAGAATTCGAAGGAGGGAAACACCTTAGAAGGATTTCAATGTTTTCATAAAAATTTTAATCTAAAAGAGAGAAAAGAGAGGACACCGAAAATGAACCTTAATATTACAAATCATCCGCTTATAACCCATAAAATTTCCCTAATGAGAAAAACCGACACCGGCTCGAAAGATTTCCGAGAACTAGCGGAAGAAATCTCAACGCTAATGTGCTATGAAGTAACCAGGGATTTGCCGCTCGACGATATTGAAATCGAAACCCCGATAACGAAGACCACAGCGAAAATGGTTTCAAAGAAAATGGCGGTCGTCCCTATTTTGAGAGCCGGACTCGGAATGGTTGACGGAATAGTAAACCTTATCCCAAATATAAAAGTGGGGCATATTGGGCTTTATAGAGATCCCGATACCTTGGAGCCGGTAGAATATTACTGCAAACTCCCCTCCGATATCGAAGAAAGAGACGTTTTTCTCGTCGACCCGATGCTGGCTACCGGAGGCTCGGCCTCAGCGGCGATAACATTTCTTAAAAACAGAGGAGTCAAAACAATCAGAAGCGTTCATCTTATAGCGGCTCCGGAGGGAGTGGAAAGACTGAACAAAGAGCATCCCGACGTGGAAATTTATTGCGCGGCGCTCGACGAGAAGCTGAACGATCACGGATACATAGTCCCCGGACTAGGCGACGCCGGCGACAGAATTTTCGGTACAAAATAATGGATACCGAAAATATAGTTTTCGGTAGAAATCCTGTTTTGGAGGCTCTCCGGGGAAATCGAACGGTCGAAAAAATATATATTCTAAAAGGGTCTCGCGAAGGCTCCGCGATAAAAATTCTCGCCGTCGCCAAAGACAAAAAGATACCGATAATTGAGGTTGACAGACAAAAACTTGAAAAAATCTGTTCCTCCTCTTCCCATCAGGGAATAGCGGCGGCGGTAAACGATTTCGTCTATTCTTCTCCCCGCGAGATTCTTAATTTCGCCGAACAAAAAGGAGAAAAGCCTTTCATATTGATTCTCGACGGAGTCACCGACCCTCATAACCTCGGAGCGATAATAAGAACGGCGAACGCTTGCGGCGTCCACGGAATAATCCTTCCGAAAAGAAACTCTTGCGCTTTGACGGCTACCGTGTTCAAATCGGCCGCCGGAGCTTGCGAGTTTATGAAGATATCCAGAGTGTCTAATATCGCCGAGACGATAAGAACCCTAAAAAAAGAAAATGTATGGATATACGCGGCGGACGGAGAAAACGAAACCTCTACAAATATTTATGAAACGGATATGACGGGCTCGGCGGCGGTGGTCCTCGGGGACGAGGGCAAAGGCGTTTCCCAAGGGGTCCTGAAAGAGTGCGATTTTAAGATAAAAATCCCGATGAAAGGGGAAATCTCCTCCCTTAACGTTTCGGTGGCGGGCGGCGTCATCCTTTACGAAATACTTCGACAGAGAGGCTGAATACTGAAATATGGAAAAAACGTCTTTTTTAAAAAAACAAAAATCGGTAATGAAAAAAACAATCGATTTTCTGCTCGTAAAGTTCATCGTTACCGCGATTGTCACGGTTCTTGACACTCTTTTCGCGGTGATTGGATTTTCTCCCTCGACAATGGGAATTTGCGGCATGATATTCTGCGTGATAGTATATATCACATGTATGAACGAGACAAACGACGCGTTTCTCTCAGTATTTAAATGGAACGCCTCAAACGATAGCTTTATCGCCTTTTCTCTGATTATAATATTTCTGCGTTCGCTTTCACTGCTCTTTTTGCAAGGGGCAAATACCGAAATATTCTCGCCGATACTCTTTTTATCGGTGACAGTATCGATAGGAGTCAAACGAAATTTCGCCATAGGAATAGCCAAAAATATAGAACTGTTAAAAGAGTCTGACGCTTATCTTGTCGGAAGCTTTCGGGATAAGAACGGAAAAAAATACTGCGACGCCGAAATAAGCGAAGAATTTCCGGATATTGTCGCCAAAAGCTATGTCATAGACCCGTCGGAAAGAAGGGGAAGGCGATTTGTTCCGATAATATACGCGGCGATTCTTGTTTTGTCGCTCGTAATTATGTACGTTCGAGGTCTTTCAATGTTTTTCACCGCGGCGGCGGCGATGTCGGTTATCGCGGCCTCGTTGACGGGAGAAATGGCGTTCGTGCTTCCGTACAATACGCTGCAATCGAGAATGAGGAAAAAAGGAATGATTTTTCTCGGATACACCTCAATAGCGGCGTTGAAAGACGTTTCGGCGGTAGTAATCGAGGATAAAGAACTTTTCCCGGAAGAAAACACAAATGTGAAAAAGCTCACTATTAAATCGACGAAAACGGATGTCACGATAAGATATATAGACAGAATTCTGAAAGAAATAGATTCTCCCGCCAAACACGTTTTTGAAGGGCTCGAAGCTCTTGAAAATGAAATTCCCCTCTCGGTTGAAGAAGTAAAATATGTAAAAGATCAAGGCGTTCGGGCGATAATCAACGAGGACAAGGTGTTTTTCGGATCAAGAAATTTGCTTTTAGCGAATAATATAGAGCCGTATAGTCAAGAAAAAGAAGCCTCTCTTCTCGAGGACGATTCCGTGATGCTTTATTTAGCGGTGAACGGAGAACTTTCGGCGGCGATTTTATTTGAGTATCGATACAACGAGGAACTAAAAGAAAAATTCGACGAGATTCCGGAACTTGAATTTATAATAAAAACAAGAGACGTCGCTATCGACCAAACGCTTATGAAAAAAGATTTCGGGATAAAGAAATCAAAAATTTTCGTAACCGGAGAAGAAGAGTTTGAATTTTTTGAGGATTATGAGAAAAAGCTGCGATCCGGGAACGCGAAAGTAGCTATGATAACGACGTCGGGAGCTTCGGAATTACCTAGAATGGTTCTTCTGGCAAAAGATATGGCGGATGTTTTCAGATTTACCATACGAAGTAAGCATGTCGGAATTTGTCTCGGAATATTATGCTGCTTCGCGGCGTTGCTTCTTTCCCCGGCGTCTCTCAATATGGGATGGCTTTTATTGTATAATTTAATATGGCTTTTACCGATAATAATTTTATCATCATACAGAAGAAAATAGAAGAAACGGGGAATAGAGAGAAATAAGAAGAGAAAAAAAGAAGAAAGAAAAAAATAAACAAAAGAACAAAATAATACCAAAAAAATAAGATTGGAGTTTTTTTATGTCAGGACATTCTAAATGGAAAAATATTATGCACAAAAAAGAAAAGACCGACGCCCAGAGAGCGAAAATCTTCACTAAAATAGGACGAGAAATTACTCTCTGCGTCAAAGAGGGAGGTCCTGACCCCGCCTCAAACGCGAAACTGAAAGACCTTATTTCCAAGGCGAAAGAAAATAACGTCCCAAACGATAATATCGAGAGAGTCATAAAAAAAGCCTCCGGCGACGGATGCTCCGACAATTACGAGGAAATACAATATGAGGGCTACGGCCCGAAAGGCGTGGCGGTAATCGTCGAGACACTCACGGACAACCGAAACAGAACGGCGGGAGATATGAGACATTATTTCGATAAATATGGAGGAAATCTCGGACAGACGGGCTCCGTTTCCTGGCAGTTTACTGAAAAGGGAGTCATCGTCATAGACAAATCCGAATATGACGAGAATAAACTTATGGAAGATATTCTCGACGCGGATGTCGACGATTACGCCGCGGAAGAAGAAGTTTACGAGGTATACACTTCCCCCGACTCTCTTCCCGCGACAAAAGAGCTCCTTGAAAACAAAGGTTATAAATTCCTCTCCGCAGAAATGGAAAAGTTGCCGAGCACATATATAACCCTTTCCGACGAGGACGACGTAAAAAATATGCAAAAACTTCTGGATATCCTCGACGACGATGACGACGTTCAGAACGTTTGGCACAACTGGGATGAGAAATAATAAATAATAATACAAAGACAAACAATAAATAATTATCTACAATAAAAATAATTCGCTCTAAAATAAATAATCGACAATAAATAATTTAATCTAAAATAAATAATTGACAATAAACAATTCACTCTAAAATATAAAATCAAAAAAATACTAAAAGGAAAAACCCGCGAAGAAGAAAGAAAAGACAAAATATGAAATTTGAGGAAATTCTTCTGAAAGAAAGAGAGAAAAGAGGACTTTCTTTAAGAGAGGCTTCGGCGCTTATCGGAATAAGTCATACATATCTTTCGGCGCTTGAAAAGGGATTTGACCCGAGAAGCGGAAAGACTCTTGAACCTTCTCAGCAAGTGCTTTTGAAAATATGCAAAGCTTACGGGCTCGATTACGATAAAATTTTCTCCACCTTCTCCCTTTCCCCCAACCAGGATATCTATATAAACATGGGATATCAGCTTCGTTCTCTTCGCCAACACGATCCGGATCGTTTTAAAGATATCCTGCAAATAATTTATTCCGATTGATGACAAAAAACAAGCGATTTATCAAAAATCAAAGAGATAATATTATAAATCAATAAGCACAAAAAATTTGCCAAGGCTAAGGATTAAAAAATATATAAATCTTCAAAGATTATATTTCCTCTCAGACGCCTTTTATTCGAAAAATAAAAGTTTGCCCCGTTTTCGAAATTCGGAAACGGGGCAAACTTATTTTCAATATTATTTCATATCAAATTATAAATCGCCGATAATTTAATTATAAACTACCGATAATTTAAATTTCAAACCATCAATAATAAATAATAAATCACCGATAATTTCTGATTACAAACCGATAAGAAATTTAATCGGCAAAATAATTTTATCGCCGAAAACTTCTTCGTGTTCAAATCCTCATAGGGCGAAATCTCAATAAAAAAACGAGAATTTTAATTTACGTATTTTTATTTTTGAATCGCCTTATTTCTCGATATAATGCTTTGCCTGAGCGTTAAACAACTCGGCATACTTTCCGTTAAGGTCCAGGAGTTCGCGATGCTTGCCCATTTCCACAATCTCTCCGTAATTCAAGACTATTATCTTGTCAGCGATGGTCGCGCTTGAAAGGCGGTGAGAGACAAATATAGTAGTCTTATTTCCCCTCAGTCTATCAAACTGATTAAATATCTCCTGTTCCGCGATAGCGTCAAGCGCCGCCGTCGGCTCGTCGAGAATCATTATATCAGATTCTCTGAAAAAAGCCCGAGCGACCGCGATTTTTTGCCATTGCCCGACAGAAAGCTCTGTGCTTTCCTCCTCAAAAATACGCATAAGATTCGTATCGAAACCGTTTTTCAGTTTAGAGATGAAACGAGTGGCGTCGCTCTGTTTAGCGGCCTCCTTTATCGCTTCTATATCGTCCAAGCGCTCAACCTGCCCAAACCCGATATTCTCGGCGACAGTAAAGGCGAATTTCCCGAAATCTTGGAATATTATGCCGTAAATGCTGTAAAGCTGCTTCGTATCATATTCTTTTATATCATGACCGTCAAGCAAAATTCTGCCCTCCGAAGGATCGTAAAGACGAGTAAGAAGCTTTATAAGCGTTGTTTTCCCCGCTCCGTTAAGGCCGATAAGCGCGATCGTCTCGCCGCTGTGTATCGTGAAGTTAAGATTTTTAAGCACATATTTATCAGTTTTCGGATAAGCGAAAGAAACATTCTCAAACACTATCTCATGTCCCTGCCCTTTGCTCACCGGGCGCGGAGGCTCAATCGAAGGAACAAGTTTTGATTCCTCTTTCATGAAAACTATAAGATTATCTATAAAAAGAGTGCCCTCGTATATTCCGGCGGATGTGCTTATTATTGAGGCGACACCGTTAGAAATTGACAAAAGAGCCCCCGAATAAAGGCTGAAATCACCGACGGTAAGACGCTGAATAAAGACGTCCCAAGCTATCAAAACAAGCAACGCGCAATGTACCGCCAATTCCGCCAGGCTCGTCAAGAGCCCCCAAATCCCCTCTTTTAAGATAATGTTCTTAATTCCCTTATAATAGCCCTTAAAAACACTTTTATACCTATCGGTAAAAGTATCGGCAAGATTAAAAAGCTTTACTTCCTTGACAAGGTCTTTATCCGTAAGAAGACCGCTGTAATAAGTCATCTGGCGGCGCTTCTTGGAATGTCGACGGGTGTAGCCGAAAAGTTTGCGGCGATAGAAAAAATGCACTAACGTCGACGGAATGGACATCAAAATAATAACTATCGGAGCCCAGGGCAAAACCGAACCGAGGATAACTATATAACTTATAAAGCTTATAAGAGTCGAGACGATATTGAAAGACGACCACAATACCTGAACAGGACGGGAACTCACCTCTTGATTAGCGTTTTCCATTTTAGAGTAAAACTCCGGCATATCAAAAGACGCCAAATCGAGAGTTTTGGCCTTATTCATCATTTTTAAACGAATGCTGTAAACCAGAAGCTCGTTTGAGACACGCAAAACGAGGTCGTTTATAACGTTTGTAACCTGTTGTATGACCCAATAAGCCATCTGAAAAATCAAAAGACCTATAATAAACTGAAATCCTCCGCTCAAAGCCCCGTTAGACGCCTCGGTAAGAGCGTCGATAACCAATTTTGTAATCCATGACCCGACAACCGGCAAAACGCCGCTGAAAATTGAGGTCAGACTGAGAGCCAAAAGGATTCCGGGTTTCGCCTCCCAAACAAGTTTATAAATATAAACAAGACGAAAAATTGTGCTTTTGAAAGAAGAAAAAATAAATTTAATCCACTCCCCGAAGTTCTTCGGCTTAGGAGCGGAGGGCTCCCTTTTATAAGGTAAGGGAGGGGGTTGGTGCATGACAATCACTCCTTCTTAAACAAATAAACGCTTATATATCCATATGATTTTAGACAAATGATTCTGGACACAATATAATTTAGAAATTAAAAATAAAAATTTCATAAAATAAATTTTACTCGGCTATTTATCTATTTCGCTATCAGAATAAACAACGTATCTTTTTCGCATAAACGAAACTAATTTTTCACAGTAACCAATTCAATCTCGGTTTCTTATTTTTTCAAAATTAAATCGGCATAAAATCAATAAAACGACGAGGCTTTCCCGAGCATAATCATACGATAAATTTAAAACATTGACAACCGCCCAAAAGAGACGAGCCTCTTTTAAAGAATCTAAAAAAATATCTATTAACATACTATCGTAATTTTTAATTAGGTATTTTTGCCTACCGCCTCTACGATAAAAATATTTACATAAATAAGACGTCTCCCTCCGTAAGGCTACGGCGGCGGGAGACGTCTTTGCCCGAATTATATTACTTTTTATACCAACGATATACTATAATAACGATATATTATAATAACTATATATACGTCTGTCTCTATATCATCGATACCAAAACAAGGCAATCAAGGCAATTATTCCACAAGACCGCTTCTCTCTATACTCTGAATAAAGTATCTTTGAGCGAAAAGGAACACTATCAAAAGCGGGAGAATCAGGAGCAACGAAGACGTGTCCAAAAGCGCCTGCGTCTGAGTTACGTCGTCTCCGCTTGATACCGTAACGTTCATTATCGTGTTCGTGAGAATATTAAGGTTCGGCATGAGCATTGTGTTATATGTCGTATCGGTCCACTGCCAGGTAAACGCGAAGAGGAAGATAGTTATCATCATATTCGACGCGTTCGGCAGCATTACCGAGAAGAACGTTCTGAAATGACCCGCGCCGTCGATATAGGCGGACATTTCCAATTCTTTCGGCATCCCTCTGAAAAACTGCCTCATCATGTAAATATAAAGACCGTTTTTAAGACCGAGACCGGTGATAGCCAAAAACAGCAACGCGAACGGAGTGTCTATAAAGCTCAAACCGGTGCCGAGAAAATTGTTCAAATTGACATATAACGGCAAAATTATCGTCTGAGACGGAACGATAAGCATAAGTATGACCAAAAGGAACAATACGTTCTTTCCCCAGAACTTAAATCTCGCGAAACCGTATCCGACGAAAGTACTGACGAAAAGCTGTAATATCGCGACTCCGAGAGAAAGAAGGGCGGTGTTCAAAAGCGCCGACCAATAATCCATTGTCGTCAAAGCTTTTTGAATAAAGTATGTGCTTCCCTCTCGGGGCAAATACATAACGGTATTGTCGGTGATATCGTTCGTACTCATAAACGAGACGATACCTTTAACAAGGAACGGATAAAGAATCATAAAGGAAATACCGATTATAAGAACCAAACGCACGATATACCAACAAAAGCGTCCGAGACCGTTAAGATTCAGATTTTTCCTCTTCCAGCGGTCCCAAGTCATAACCTCTTCGCTGTGACTGAGAATTTTTTCCTTTATCTTTTCCCACAATTTTTTAAAGAAGTTCGGTTTTTTCTCTTTTACGGGGACTTCGTTAGGAGTTACAACGTTGTTTTCTTCCATTTTCATTTCCTCCTTCCGACTAATCCTGATATACGATCAATTTCTTAACCAGCAGGAAGACAATTCCCACAAAGAGAAGAATGACTATCGTATATATCCAAGAGAACGCCGACGCGACTTCATACGTGCTCGCGTTGTCAAGATATCTGTTTATAAACTGTATCGCGGCGTTATCCGATTTAAGGAACAAATCGATAACTGTATAGATAAGATTGACAAGGATAAGCGGGCTTATCATCGGGAAAGATATCTTCCAGAAAACTTCCCAACCGGTAGCCCCCTCAACCTTCGCGGCCTCGTACATATTCACCGAAATCCCTTGCAGTCCGGCAAGGAAAACAAGCATCTGAACTCCGGAAGAGGTAATAACGGAATAAAGGCTGTCAACCGCTCCGATAACTATATTTGAGAGTGTCGCGTTATTAAGCGTGTTGGTGATAAGCTCCTCTATCTGATTATAACCGAATATATTCGCTCCGGAAGCTCCGCCCGTCTCCATTTTTCCGCCGGAGTTGTAAACATCAAGCATGGAACTCATCGAATCAAGCTCGGAAACGATACCGGTGGAGATTATAACCGGAATAAAGAATATAACGCGCGCTATCGTTCTGCCTCTGAATTTCTGATTGAGGATATTCGCCATAAAGAAAGCGAATATTATAACGATCAGTATCTGCGGAAGCAACGTGCCGATCGATTCGATAACAGTCCGAAGGAACCCTTCTTCCACAAAGAGCGCCTGATTATAATTTTGCCAGCCCGCCCAGGAAACCTGCCAGCCTTCGTTTGTGATATTGATATCTCCGAAGGAGTACATCAGAGATTGAAAAAGAACCGGGAGATAAACGAATGCCAATCCGATGATTATCGGCAGAGTGAAAATATAGCCGAAAAAGCTGTTTTTTCTTTCAAGCGACATCACCGGCTTGCGGCTTTTCTTTACCTTGACTTCTTTTGCCTGAACACTCATTTTTCTCACCTCCAAGCGTAACCCTTAGCGGGAATTGTCGTTCCGTCGGAAAGAGTCACATCGTATTTATTATAGTTGACGTAAAACGTCTTGTAATCGTCGCCGTAGGTCGTCGAGTAAACGTTGTCAGCGGCGGCTCCGGAATCGGAATAAGTCGCGGCGACTTCCTCATGATTCGTTATAGGAAGATTCACGACGTCCGCCATCACTTCGTTAAGTTCTTTATATATCTCAACGGCCCTGTCGAAAGTATAATTATAATTGACGGAATATAAATCCATAAAATCGGTATTATCGAAAATCGTGTTCTGCTCGTACATCCATTTGAAAGAGGGGTTGCTTCCCGTCTCGATAGCCTTCAACAGCTCGGTCTCATAATCTCCCGAAACGTTATACGCTTCGCTCGCGTAAGAGACGTATCCGTGAAGCACCATCTGGATAAACGGAACAGACTCGGAAGAGGAGATATACTCGCTCGACCCGGTCGGGATATCGTAAATCGCGTCGGCGTATTTCCAGGTATAATCGTTGCCGTTGGAAACCGCCACCGAGTAATCCGCGAATTTTTCGAGAACTTCCGTTTGATACGCGAGCGCCGTCTCTCTGTTGATTATTCTGTTCGTCTTATAATTGCTGTTTATATACTCTCCTATCGAACCGAGAGAAATACTGTTCAAGCCCACAATCTCGGAATAAGACGAAATATAGCTGTCGGCGAAAGCGGGGAGCATATCCGGGGAGACAATGGATTTATAATTTTCGGAATCCTTAAACTCAACGCCCGTTATACTTCGATAATTTACGCGAGCTATTCTCAGATCGAGCCTTCTCGCGACGTCCGTCTGATAATCAAACCCGTCTCCGATAGTTTCTCTGTAAAGATACATGAAATCCGCCGTCGGATAAAGGTTGAGACCGTTTTCCTGACAATATGAGACAAGAGATTGGAGTTCGCTTTGAGAACCCATCTCCGATATCAGCCTCACGGTATTGAACACCGTGTTGTAATATCCGCCGTTCGACCAATAAGAATAGCGAGTCTTTACGTTCGCGACGCCGCTGTCCACAAGTTTGGTCAAAATTTTCAAAGCCTGAGAGTAAGTCGTCAGCGCTCTTTTCTGCGTTACAGGAATACCGACCACCGTGGCGTCTTTGTCTATCGCTCCGAGCAAATCAACGTAAAGGGATACCCCGTCTTCCTGAGTCGTCTCGGAGGGGAGAATTCCCTCGTCGATAAGGTAATTCCTGTAAAACTCGGCGTAGTCGGAATAAGTTTGACTCCCTTCAAGGAAGAAATAATCGACAGTGAAATTTATTTCCGGGTTATCCTTTGACAAAACGACTCCCGTTCCCGTCTCGCTCGCGACATAATAGTTTTGGGACGTCGCCGAATCTGAGGACGAAGAAGAAGACGCGGATTCCGGCGCGTACGTTCTGTAATCTCTCTCGCAATAGATTATATCGTAATTCAAAGAAGTGGTAAGATTACTTGTCGGGTTTAAAGGACGCGCGGTAAGCATACCCTGAGAAGCGCCGTTGCTCATTATAGCGACCATCGCGCCTTCGTTTCCTCTGTCATATACTCCGAACGCCGTGAGGGCGTATTCCTCAACCGTTGTATCGAAATCTCTTGTAAACGTTTCGTCAGAGCCATATATTCTTTCGGAATAAGCAAGCGTTGAAAGCTCGCCTCTGGCCGGGATTATCGCGCCGGAACCATCCGGAACAAGCATATACTCGTCTCCGATTTGAGGGTTAGAGGCTCCGAGTCCCCTGTAAAGAGATATTTTATAAAGTCTCTGTTCCGACGGCGCCAAAATAAGGGAAGAATCGACGTTGACGCGAAGACCGCTTTCAGTAAGCTGAATATCTACCGGAATAGTATACATTACGGATCTTTCCGGTCCCTGATACTCCGTTCTTTCCATTTCTTCGCTTACCTGGTCCGCGGTAAAGCCGGCGGCTCTCATCGCCTCGGTCAAAGCGGAACGCTGTCTCGTGGTAAGACTTCTTCTTATATACAACGTCTGCCAATCCAAAGTCGGATAATCCTGAATAAGAGACTCTCTCTCTTCAAGTGTTATGGTAGACGGAGTAACGAGCTTATAGGACGATTGGAGAACCGCGAGGTCCTGAGGACTGGTAGCTTCGAGCATATTATAAAGACTCTCGTAGGTTTCAACCGTCAGTACCGGAGGCGCGAGATCTTGGTTCGGGTCGTTTCCTATCGTATATATTATCCTGAAAACGCCGTCGCCCATAGTCGCGATAACGAAATTGCCGTCCGTATAACAATTTTCATAGAAATTAAACTCATACCGCTTATTTAAAGCGTCGTACGCTTCCAACGAGAGAGGAGAAGCGATAAGAGTTCTTGACCCCTCTTCAAGAGAACCGTCGTTAGAAGGATCGCTGTGGAAGATATCTCCGGTGGTCTTATCATAGACCGCTATCGAGGTATCGGAGAAATCCATATAAAGGATAAAGTTCTCATTTTCGGAAAGTTTGACCATTCCGGTAATTCCGAGAGCTCTTCCCTCCGAAGCCGTAATTATTTGATAACGAGTTTGTTTAACTATCGTATCCTCCGTTCCGCCGAGAAGTTCCAGAATATGAGCTTCTCTCTCCTCGTCCGAAATATAAGTCGTGGTATTGGAAATTCCGCAAGAAGAAAGAGCGAGAACAGAAAGAACGGTTACAGCCGCGCAAATAAGAAGTTTGCCTAAATATTTTTTCATCATTTTCCCCCTCCTTACTCGTTAAGCCTGTAATTCAGCTCTGTGAAGAGCTGTTGTATGAAACCCGTAACCTGCTGAATAAGAAAGAAGAAAAGTACCATTACGAAAAGAATAATCAAAATCCCGAGTATCGACAATATCGCGGTAGCGATACCTTTTCCGAACTGATATTGATGAGTCGTTATCATCCCGAGGAAGATAAGAAGATACGCGAGAACTATTCCTATCGTCGATATAGTGTAATACATTCCGGCGGAATCCAAATCGAGGAAATTGCTGAGAGGTATAAGCAGGAAATTGCAAACCGTTATCGGAATCGTGCCGACCGCCGTTGCTTGGAATATATCGCTCAGTTTTCCGTCGCCGTCCATAAGAGACGTAAAGCACCAGTTAGCGATTACCCAAAGCAGATAGGGAAGCACCGCTATAAGCATCTCGGAAAAAATCTCAACGTTTAACTGCTCGTATGTCGTAATGAAAAGATATCCTCGAAGTTGTTTGCTGATTACCGCTGAAAAAGCGAGCAAAATAAAGAGAATTACCGCTCCCGGAACGTTTCTTCGTTTCGGGTCGTTTTTCAAATCGTAAAACCCGTCGAAGGGGTGCACAAGGCAATAGAAGAAATAGGGGAACTTCTTGAGAGCGACGATTAGACCTTTCCAGAACCTTATCGCGAAGCCCTTAAACCACTTCCCGAAATTAATAAAAGCCGTTTTTACCGCCGTCATGAGTTACCACCCCTTTCCGCCTTTAACTTTTTCTTTTTTCTCGCCTTATGGAAATAATAAAGGAAAATACATCCGGCGACTATGATCACAAATCCCGCCGCGATAAAACCGAAGTTTTCGGTCATCGCCCTGTTTTGCAGTTCTTTGAACGCCTTTGAGTAATTGGTCGTCTCGTTGGCGTTTCTGAAATATTCGAGAGCGGTCTCATAGTGAGCTAAGCTTTCATCCGCCGACAGCGTCGAGTCGGAGGCTTTTCTCATCTCGGCCTTACCCATTCCTATATAAGCCATATAAAGTCCGGAATTATAGGAAAGAACCTCGCTCCATAAGTTTTC
>CAJFPG010000208.1 GCA_904398665.1 Candidatus Geddesella stercoravicola
AACGGAAAAAAAAGAGCCGAACAAAAAAGCGTTGAACGGGAAAAAAGCCGAGAAAAAAAGAGCCAAACGAAAAAAGGAAAATGTCGAAAATAAAAAAAGTTAAACAAAAAAAGGGAGAACAAGAAGGAACCGAACGGAAAAGAGAAAGAGCAAAACGGAAATAACCAGACAAAAAAGAGTCAAATAAAAAAAATAAGCCCGTCAAAAAAAACTGAAAATAGCGGGGATTTATAAAAATTTATTAATAAAATAATCTATAAGCGGTAAATGTTTTTTCATAAAGTCTTTTTTATATCGATTAGTCTTTTCGAAAAATAAATTTATCTTAAAAATTTATTTTTATCGAGAGAAAATAAATAATTTTTTCAGAAAAGTTTTTTTAGAAAGTTTTTTTCAAACGAAGAAAAAATTTTTATGCGTTTGAAATTCTTGCTTTTTGACGATATTGAAAGTAATCGTTATTCGGATAAAAATTAGCGTCGTGGTATTTCCTAAAAATGTAAATAGCCTCGACAGTTTTTCTTTCGGTGAAAAATCCTATTTTATGTAAAAATTTTGTTTTATATAAAAAATCTTGTCGCATGTAAAAATTTTGTTTCATACAAAAAGTTTATTTCATACAGAAAACTTTGTTTCGTATAAAAAAGTTTGTTTCGTATAAAAAAGTTTGTTTCATACAGAAAATCTTGTTTTATACAAAAAAATTCTATTTCATACGAAAATTTCTGTTTTATATGAAAATTTATCTTATTTAATATAGGGAAACAGTTTCAGATATTTTTTTAATAATTTAACAGCATATAGTAATTTTTTATGTCATATTCGCGTTTAAAGCTTTTATCTTTTAAAATCGAAAATTGTTTCTTGATAAGATTTTTGTAATCGGAAATATATCAATTTATGTAATCCGATATTAAATGTTGATATTAAATATTGTTGACGATATTTTAATATCGTTAATATTGTTAGTTTGTTAGACGGTTGTTTAGATGATTTTTTTGCTAAGCCCGATAACGACATTGTTTGAATAAAGCCGACATTTGTTTTTTTGTCGTTTTTATATCTTTTTTCGATTATTTTCTTTCATTTTTTTCGATTGTGTTTATATCTTTTTGATTGATTTTCTTTATATACTTTTTGTTCTTTTTTGTTTTTTACGATTGTTTTTTTCGTATTATTTGCGGTCTTTTTCGTTATTTGAGTTTATTTGAGAGTTTTTTATTTTTTGTCTGTTGAAATTTGGATATTAAGTTTTGAAATTGAAATTTAAAGTTTTGTATTAAATCTGTAAATATGGATCTGGCTTTGGAATTTTAAAATTTGAAAAAGTCGGTCCAAAATGGATTTTGATTTAATTTCGATAGTTTAGTTTCGAGAAACGAGGAAAAGTATGGAGTATTTTGTTGATAGTTTTGACGTGGCGGTAATAGGCGCGGGGCACGCCGGAATAGAAGCGGCTCTCGCGGCGGCTCGTCTCGGTCAGAAAACGATTATTTTTACCATAAGTCTTGACGCCGTCGGCAATATGCCCTGCAACCCTTCGATAGGGGGAACGGCGAAGGGTCATTTGGTTCGGGAAATAGACGCTTTGGGCGGCGAAATGGGAAGAGCCGCGGACAAGGTTTTTTTGCAGAGCCGAATGCTCAATCGCGGAAAAGGCCCCGCCGTTCATTCTTTGAGAATACAAGCCGATAGGCGGAAATATCAGGAAGTGATGAAAGAAACTTTGGAGAAAGAGAAAAATCTCGTTTTAAAACAAGCCGAAATAAAAAAAATCGAAAAAAATCCCGACGGGGGCTTTTTTCTTTACACTCACCTCGGAGCGATTTTTTCTTCTCGGGCGGCGATAATCGCTACCGGAACTTATTTGGAGGGAAGAATAATCGTCGGCGATACTTTTTATTCCGGGGGGCCGGACGGCATGTTCGCGGCGACGGGTCTTTCCGAGAGCCTGAGAGCTTTCGGACTTGAATTTCTTCGTTTTAAGACGGGAACCCCCGCGAGGATTCGAAGAAGCTCGGTGGATCTTTCTCAGCTTGAAATACAAGAGGGCGACGAGAACATCGTTCCGTTTTCTTTTGAAAACGAAGGTAAAGATATCGGGGGAAATAAGCTTCCGTGCTATTTGGTTTACACTAATGCCGAAACTCATCGCATAATAAAGGAAAATCTTCGTCGCTCGCCGCTTTTTTCGGGAAATATAAAGGGTATAGGCCCTCGTTACTGCCCGAGCATAGAAGATAAGATCGTTAAGTTCCCCGATAAAGAGAGACATCAGTTGTTTCTCGAACCTATGGGGGAACGTACGGAGGAGATGTATTTGCAGGGAATGAGCTCTTCTCTTCCGGAGGACGTTCAAATAGCGATGATACGTTCCCTTAAAGGTTTTGAGAACGCTCAGATTATGAGAACCGCTTACGCGATAGAATATGATTGCGTCGATCCGTTGGAGCTTTCTCCCACGTTAGAAGCGAAAAAAGTGGAAAATCTTTACGGGGCGGGTCAGTTCAACGGGACTTCCGGATATGAGGAAGCGGCGGCTCAGGGGCTTATCGCGGGGATAAATGCTTCTCTGAAAAACATGGGGAAAGAGCCTCTGATTTTGGATCGTTCCACTTCTTATATAGGAACTCTTATAGACGACCTCGTCGTCAAGGGAACTAACGAGCCTTATAGAATGATGACCTCCCGCTCGGAATATCGCCTTATTTTAAGACAGGATAACGCCGACAGGCGTTTGACTCCTATCGGGCATAAATTAGGGCTTATTTCTGAGGAGAGGTACGAGCGGTTTTTAGAAAAGCAAAAACTGATAGAAAAAGAAACGGAACGAATGAAAAAGACGTTCGTCCCCCCGTCTCCCCGTCTTTTTGAGATTCTCAATAAAGCGAGCAGTTCTCCCGTTGTCACCGGCGTTTCGATTTCCGACCTTATAAAACGTCCGGAGCTTTCGTATAAAACGATTGCTCCCGTCGACGATACCAGACCTCTTCTTCCCGATTTTGTGACCGAGGCCGCCGAGACGGAAATCAGATATGAGGGCTATATTAAGAGGCAGAAAGCTCAGGTTGAACAATTTAAAAAGCTGGAAGAAAAAAAACTTCCCTTAGATTTCGATTATTCAAAAATAAACGGGCTCAGACTCGAAGCCAGACAGAAACTGAACAGGGTAAAACCGGCCAACATAGGGCAGGCGAGCCGTATTTCGGGAGTAAGCCCGGCGGACGTCTCGGTTCTTTTGATATATTTCGGAATTGTGTGATTTTTTACTTGAAATCTTTTTTAAAATGTGTTAAAATATATGATGTCGATAAAAAATCTCGAAAGTTTTTTTCGGCGGACGACCTTTTTAAGATTGATAATAAGATTGATAAAAAAGATAAGACGAGAGGCTTTTAGGCGTTTTTCGCTTTTATCAAAAAAAGAAACGGAGGTAAAAAAAGAAAAAAGTTTTGTTTTTTCGAAATTTTTTTCTTTTTTTCTTTATTATCATTGTCCTTTTTAATTTGTCTTTATTTTTTCCTTTTTTCCTGTCCTTTTCCTTTTTCTCGTGACCTTTTTCCTTTTTTTCTGTCCTTTTCCTTTTTTCTTTTTTTTCTTCTGTATTTCCTTTTTTTGTTTTCTTTCCGCTTTCTTTTTTTCTTTTGTCGTCGTCTTTTTCCCTTTTTTTGTCAAAATCGTTCTGTCGGAGAGGAACGTGGATACTTAGAATTTTATATTAAAAAGCAAAGGAGAAATTTCGGTGAGAGCGAGAAAAAAGAAAAATACGATTCCGAGGCTTAAAAGGTGCGAAGAGTTGCTTTCGGACAAGATATCTCCTCCCGAAAGGAAAAAAATATGTCTTGAAATCGGCTGCGGCAAAGGACAGTTTATAACCGGGCTGGCCAAGAAGCATCCGGACATTGAGTATTATGCGATGGAGAGAGTCCCGGACGTTATTGTAATGGCGGCGGAAAAAGGGCTGGCCGAGGGGCTTACGAATCTTCATTTTTTATTGGCGGACGCCTCCTCTTTGTCGGAAATCTGTCCGGACAACTCGATAGACGTTATATATTTGAACTTCTCCGACCCATGGCCGAAAAAAAGGCACTCCGGTCGGCGGCTTACGGACAGAAGATTTCTCGAAATATATAAGCGGCTGCTTAAAAAGGACGGGGAAATAAAGATGAAGACTGATAACGAAGGTCTTTTTCGTTTTTCTCTTGAAGAATTTTCGGGGGATGGGTTTATCCTTTCCGAAATTTCTGAGGATTTGCATAATTCGAATATTGAAAACGAGTTTATGACGGAATATGAGACTCGTTTTTCGAAACAGGGGATGAAAATATATCATTTGAAAGCGACTCTGTCTGATTAAAATTAAAAATTTATCTGGAAACGGGGAAATTATTATGATAAAAGGAAACGCGATTATCGGCCAGTCGGGCGGTCCGACAAGCGCGATAAACGCCACTTTGGCGGGAATTTTACACTCCGCCGAGAACTCTTCTCATATTGTCGAGGTTTTCGGTATGAGAAACGGTATAGAAGGTCTTTTAAAGGAAGATATTTTTAAAATAAGACCTTTGAGCGAGGACGAGATTTTTGCTCTGTCCTGCACTCCTTCCGCCGTTCTCGGTTCTTGCCGAAAGAAACTGCCCGATCCTTACGGGGACGATACCGAGGAGTATGAAAAAATATTTTCTTTCTTTTTAAGATATGACATAAGATACTTTTTTTATATCGGCGGGAACGATTCTATGGACGCCGTGAAGAAACTCACGGAATACTCTAAAAAAATAAATTACGAGATGGTATTTATGGGCGTTCCCAAGACGATAGATAATGACCTTGAAAAAACGGATCATACGCCCGGATTCGGGTCAGCGGCGAAATATGTGGCGACGGTAATGCAGGAAATCGCCTGCGACTGCGCCGTTTATACGGTAAAAGCGGTGACTGTTGTCGAGGTCATGGGAAGAGACGCCGGTTGGCTTACCGCCGCCGCCGGACTTCCTCGGCTGATTGGGGAAAAAACAGCTGATTTGATATATCTTCCGGAAGTTCCATTTGACGAGGATCGTTTTATCGAAGATATAAAAACGCTGTTTTCCGAAAAACCGAACGTTGTGGTCGCGGTATCGGAGGGGATAAAAACCGCGGAAGGAGAATATGTCGGAGCGAGAGCGCAGAGCGGCGTCACCGATATTTTCGGGCATAAATATCTCGCGGGAACCGCGAAATATTTAGAAAGGCTTGTCAGAGAAAGGCTTGGATGTAAAGTCAGATCCGTTGAATTGAATATTCCTCAACGCTGTTCCGCTCATTGTTTGTCAAAACGCGACATAGACGAGTCTTTCGGCATCGGGAAAGCCGCCGTTTCTTTTTCGACGAGAGCGGCGACGAACGACGGATATGTTACCGTCTTAAAACGCAGAGAAGGAGAAACTTATCGTATAGAGTATGATTGCGTTCCGATTTCGGAAGTGGCCAATCTTGTAAAAACAGTCCCGGTTGAAATGATAAACGAGGAGAAAAACAACGTTAAGGACGAGCTGTTGGAGTATTTGCTTCCTCTTATCGAGGGAGAGATTTCTCTTCCCAGAGAAAAAGGACTTCCCAAACATTTTAAATTTTGAGTTGTTCAAATCGAAGAATAAGATTTTTTAAATATTATATTATAAATTTTAAATTTTAAATTGTTAAACAGGTTAAAAAATGACTTTTAAACATTTTTGATTTAAATTTGATTTAAAATTGTTCGAACCGAAGAAAAAAACTTCCAAATAATTTAAAATTTGAGTCGTTTTCTTCGGAGAAAGAGGCTTTTTCAAACGTCTTAAATTTAAATTGTTCTCCCCGAGGAAAGGACTTTTGATATTCTTAAATTTAAATTGTTTTCCCCGAGGAAAGGACTTTTGATATTCTTAAATTTAAATCGTCCGCCTCGGGGGAAAGGGCTTTTGACATTCTTAAATTTAAATTGTTTTCCT
>CAJFPG010000209.1 GCA_904398665.1 Candidatus Geddesella stercoravicola
AAATTCCTTTTTATAAAATAGATGTCGCAAATAAAATCGAACTTGAAAAAGTCTTTGACGAAAACGATATTACCGCCGCCGTTCATCTGGCGGGATTTAAAGCTGTCGGGGAATCTGTTCAAATTCCTCTGAAATATTACAGAAATAATCTCGACACCGCGCTCACTCTCCTTGAAGTAATGGAAGAAAAAAATGTCAAAAAATTTGTTTTCAGTTCTTCCGCGACCGTTTACGGTAAACCCGAAAAAGTTCCAATCGATGAAAATATGCCGAGATCCTGTACGAATCCGTACGGAAGAACAAAATTGATGATCGAAGATATTCTTATGGATGCTCATAACGCGGACAAAAATCTTTCCGTAATACTTTTAAGATATTTCAACCCTATCGGAGCTCACGAAAGCGGTCTCATAGGAGAAGAACCAAACGGAATACCGAATAATCTCGTTCCGTATATTACTCAGGTGGCGGCGGGAAAACTGAAACAATTAAGTGTTTTTGGAGATGATTATGATACGAAAGACGGAACCGGCGTCAGAGATTATATTCATGTCGTCGACCTCGCGAAAGGGCATGTCGCGGCGATTAAATATCTTGAAAACCATTCGGGGCTCGAAGCCGTAAATCTCGGAACAGGAATCGGGTACAGCGTTCTTGACATTGTTCACTCCTTTGAAAAAGTAAACGGAATTAAAATTCCATATAAAATAGCACCGAGAAGAAGCGGAGATATCGCCGAATGTTATGCAAATCCGGAAAAAGCTTTTAGACTTTTCGGTTGGAAAGCGACAAAAAATCTCGAAGATATGTGCAGAGACAGCTGGAGATGGCAAAAAAACGCTGAGAATATTAAATAAACTCAGTGCCAGTTGCAACTTTTATAAATAACGAAATCGGGGTCTAATATGTTCAATATCGACAGAAATATTCTCGAAACAAACTCGCGAAGATGGAACTATAAGGAACTTACGGAACTCATATCAGAGGCAGAAAAACGTTTGAACGAGGTGGCGGTAAGAAGCTCGGAGAAAAATTATCAGTCGTTGCTAATAGATTTCTTCGGAAAAGCGATTTTATATTCAAAAGAAATTTTGACAATATTATACGACGGATATCCTGACGGAGCGATGTCTTTGGCAAGAGAATTGTTTGAAAACTCTGTGACCCTCTCGTTTATTGAACGACACAAAAACGACGATACTTTATTAGAAAGATATTTTGACAGCATCGAACTCTCTTCTCTTTCAGACAGTATAAAATTACTGCTTTTTCTCCGAGACGGAGCCTCAGACAAAAAAACTATCACAGACCTCACGGATATGATAGACAGAAAAAAACGCTCACATGCGGCAATAATAGAAAAATATACAAGTAATTCTATTACGGTTTTCCGTAAATATTGGTGGATCGGAGACATATTGGAAGAAAAAGATAAAAATTTTTACGGTATTTTAAAAAATACGGTTTGGGATAAAACAATATTCAAACATATATACAATATGTCAAAACATAACGGACACAGCACGATAGACAATTTAAACTCAAACGATGTCGCGATATCCGCGAACCCGTCGACCGAAGGCTTTCAACTCCCTTTATGTTTTACAATCTCCTCTTTTCAAAATATTTGTAAAATCGTTTTTATAAATGACGAAATTAATTTTTCAGACATTGATAATCGTCTAAATAAAATAACCAAGCCAATGTTTTCTGAGATATGGAAATAGTTTTTATTAAATATCAATTTAAAATTTAATAACAAACATATAAACATAACTAAAAAAATTAATTAGCCAAAATACACCTATTTATTATAGTATTGAGTATTTATAACATTGCTTATTTTATATTATTTATGAGATCGCAGCAATCATAAATATAAACTTTATTTCCTTCTGAATTCAATGTCCAAAAGCATAAAAACAAAGAATAAAAACACAATAGAACTTAGTTATTATAATTACGATTTATAATAAAAAATAGAAGCTTCCGTATTTGGAAGCTTTGTTTTTATAAACCCCAAAAAAGAATAATCAAGGCCATATAAACACAACAATTATATTCTTTATTGAATTTTCCAACAAAAAATATACAATAAGTTTTTTACGGTATTCTAAATTTTTTCAGAAATCTTTATCTCTCGTATAATTCATATTTTTTCTAAATAATTTATAACTTTTTTCTAGATAATTTATAACTTTTTTCTAGATAATTTATAACTTTTTTTCTCGGTTTGAAATCTATTTCTACAAGTAAAACGGAAAAAAACATTATACAACACCCTATCGCCATTTTTAAGCTTATTTGTTCATTATTAAATAAAAAAGAAAAAAGACAACCGAAAACCGCTTCGGTCGACAATAAAATCGACGATGCGGCAGCCGGAATATACTTCTGGCATAAATTTTGCAAAAAGAAACAAAGCATCGTACTGAAAACACCAAGATAAATCATAGAAAAGACAACCGAAATATCATAAAAGGCGGTTATCGTAAAACGCTCTCCTAAAAATAGCGCCGCGACCCAAGATAATACAGAAGCGAAAACAAGCTGAATAAACGTAAAAATAAAAGGAGAAACAGAAGAAATATATCGAGAAACCGCAACCATTTGAGCGGCAAGAAACACTCCGCATATCAACGTAAGCATATCCCCTATGTTTATCCCCAAGGAAGACGATCCGTCAAGAGTTATAAATCCTATACCGACAATAGCGGCGAACGCCGCTATAATTATTTTTTTCCGAGGAAGCTGTTTATTTATCGCCCAATTTAAAAACGGAACGACAATGACGTAAACAGATGTCAAAAAGGCGTTTTTACCCGCCGTTGTATACAAACACCCAAAAGTCTGAAAAGCGTAAGCAAAAAACAGAAATACGCCGACAAGTCCTCCTGCAAAAATCGCTTTTTTATTTATCTTTCTAAGTTGCTTCGCTCCTATGACGCCAATAAGAACGGCAGCTATTGTGAAACGGAAAGCAAGCAAAAGCATAGGAGAAACGATATCAAGAGAATTTTTGACGACGATAAACGCGAAGCCCCAAATCATCGCTGTCAGTAAAAGACCCGCTCCCGCAAAGAAAGAAACAAAATTTCTATTTTTCATACCTTTATCTCTTTTCCCTTGTTAAGAACTTCACCCACACAGCAATCTCCGTCAACGCCGGTAATTAAGACATCCTCAATAGTATTAATACGATTTCCCTTAAATTTAACTTTTATATAATTAGAAGTAAAGCCCTCGGAAAAACCGTTAAGACATTTTTCTGATAAAACTTGAAAAGTTTTTCCTATAAGTCCGGATCTATACGAAAATTCAAGTCGCCTTTCTATATCTCCGATAATTTTCATTCTTTCGGATTTTATACTATTTCCAAGGTCTTCCATTTTATAAGCGGCGGTACCTTTTCTCGGAGAAAAGGGAAACAAATGTATCTTTGAAAAACCTATTTTAGCGACAAGTTCACAAGTTTCCTTAAATTCAGAATCCGTTTCTCCGCAAAAGCCTACAATAATATCCGAAGTTAAAGCCAAATTTTCGAAATTATGTTTTAGAAATTCTGTCGAATTAACAAAATCTTCAACAGTATACTTTCTATTCATACGCTTTAAAACGCTGTCGCAACCGCTTTGCAAAGACAGATGAAAATGAGGACACAAACGCTTAATTCTTTTCAATCTCTCAACATTGTCGTAAGTTATAAATTTAGGGTCGACAGAACCGAGACGAATTCGTTCAAGCCCGTCTATACAATCGATTTTTTCGAGAAGATCAATAAGGTCATAATCCTTCCCGTCAAGACCGTAACTCGTAATATGTATTCCGGCAAGCACAATTTCTTTATATCCTGATTTTACGAGAGCTGAAATCTCCTCATAGGCCTCGTTTATATCTTTACTGCGAATCCTGCCCCTCGCGTAAGGGATTATACAATACGAACAAAAATTATCGCACCCATCCTGAATTTTCACAGTAGCTCTTATATGGTCGTCTTTATCCGAAATCATTTTCTCAAAAAAGTTATCGGAAGAAATATCGGAGACATCAATTATTTTTCTTCTGTTTTGAAAAAATTCCAATATATACGATACTATTTTAGATTTATTTTTTGTACCTAAAACAATATCGGCAAAATCTAAACTTCCATCGTCACATATTTGAGAAAAACAGCCGATAACAACTAAAACGCAATCGGGATTTTGACGCTTTACTCTTCTGGCGTATTGTTTGCTTTTCCTCGCGCTCTCCTCAGTCACGGCGCACGTATTGATTATCGAGATATCCGAGGTTTGTCCGAATTCAACCTTTTCAAAACCTTGTTCCAAACACTTTTCAACTACGATATTCGACTCATACGAATTAACTTTACACCCGAGAGTATGTATTGAAAAAGTAATGCTATTTTTCATACTTTTATTTCCCATTTAAAATAAAATCACCCAATTCATAAGGAGTTTCAAAAAAAGCGGCTCCGCCCGCGGAAGATATTTTCTCTCGCGACTGATACCCCCACAGAACCGATAAAGTTTTTATTCCGGCATTTTTTCCTGTCATAACATCCTGAGCGGAATCCCCTATCATTACGGTATCGTCTTTTGAAATTCCGGATTTCTCAATTATTCTCTCCGCAAAATATGGATTCGGTTTTACGGGAATACCCTCTCGTTGCCCGTATGCCGCGAAAAAATTATCCTTTTTAAAAAAATGTTCCACCAATAAATCAACGCAATCATCCGGCTTGTTTGAACAGACAGAAAGAAGTATCCCGTTTTCCGACAATCTCGCCAGCAAGGGATAAATCCCATCATAAACAGTAGTTTCCCCCATCAAATTATTACGATAATTTTTCATATATTCCGAAAAAATAACGGAAAATTCCGATTCGGGAAGCTCTTTCCCAACAGCTCGGTTTAACAACGCCCTTGTTCCCGAGCCGATATAAGAGGAACATTCATTTACCGTAATCTTTTTAAACCCGAAACTGTCAAGAGTTTCGTTTACGGCGTTTGTAATATCACCTATCGTATCAAGCAAAGTCCCGTCCATGTCAAATATACAACTTTTAATACTCATAAATCCTCCGCAACATTACAAAAAACAGCAAAAAATAATGGAATCTACCGCTAATTATAATATTATCATACTTTTTCAACAAATTTATGATAAAAATAGAAACTCGCTTGTAAATAATTTAGGGATATGTTAAAATAAGTCAGAAAAAAATAACAGGAGCTAAAAATGAGCAGAAAAAAATCCTCCGAAAAACATAATATCGCTTTTTTTACCTCTTCGGTTTATGACCAGCAATATGATATTAACGGGGATATCGTAATTATCCGTAGCGATTTTAAAACAGCGAAAAGAAAAATCTCATCATGGAAAAAACACGGATATTCCGTGCATTTTTCCGTAAATTTATCTTGGGGGGACTTCTCTGAATATTTAAACGGAAAATGGGACGATATAAATCATTGGGAAGACGTACAATGCGACAGATTCGGGAAATACGTTTTCCATGGACCTAACATTCCGTATATAATTCCCACTGTTTCTTTTAATAATTATATTTTAAGTAAACTCATACCCGTATTAGAATACGGGGTCGAAGCGATACATATAGAAGAACCGTATTTCTTTGTCAAAAGCGGATACAGTCCGTCGTTCAAAAAAGAATGGGAAATGTATTTTCAAAAACCATGGACGCCTATTTACAACGATATAAACGCTCAATACGAAGCATCAATATTAAAAGGAGAACTTGTATACAGAAGTATAGAATTTCTCAGCATGGAATTAAAAAGCTATTGCAAATATCATTTCAACCGAGATTTAAAAATTTACGTACAAACAAGAGGGTATATAAGCAATATACAAAATAAAACGATAACTCCGATAAAAAAAATAACCGAGAGCAAATATATAGACGGAATAGTAGTCAATGCCGACTCAATAAAACAATCAAATGAAATAGCGTCGAAAAAAGACGAAGAAATAAAATTATTTGAATCAGCTTTCATTGAATTCAACTCGCTAAAAGAATGTTTGAGGTTTGCTTCAAAAGAAATTTGGTTCGCTTTCAACTTTGTGGCGAAAAGTCCACTTGCGTCTTGGGAAATAAATAAAAGCGATTATTTTTCCAAACTCGCCGCGGCTCTTTTCGTTCCGGAAGTTGGAAATTATATTATATGCGATTGCCCAGAAAATATATATGGGGAAAAAACCTCAAAAAAGCCCCCGGCAGAATACTCAATGACAATACAAAATTGTTCCAATTTTCTCGCGAGAAAACCATATCTGAGAGAAGAATGGGAAGGAACTGACGATAATCCTATCGGAATCTTTATATCTGACAGCGTCATGAATCAACAAGAATATCCGGCAGATGATATATACGGGGCTATCAATAGAAACGATATAAATAATTTCAATTATTTTTACGGACTTGAACACCCCTTTTTTTCATACGGTCAAAAAGTCAGTATGATTCCAATTGAGCATGTAATTTCTGATTCCAGATATTTGAACAACTATAACGTAATGATATTAAGCTATGACTTCATGAAACCGGAAAACCCTTCAATCCATTATGCTATAAACGAATGGGTCAGATCCGGAGGAGTTCTTATCGCGGCAGGAACAAATAACGACAGCTATAATAATCTTAAATCATGGTGGAACACTCCTCCGAATAATTATAAATACCCTATGAGACATCTTTTCGATCTCCTAAATGTATCAGAACAAGTCACCGAACTATGCGAAAAGATAAAAAAAACAAATCAATTTAAAAAAGTTTTATCTGACGGAATTATCCAGGTCGGAAAAGGTATTTTCGCTTATTTCCCTGAAAGTCCGGCAAAATGCATGACAGATTCTCGATTCTCTGAATACATGAGAGAATTATTGTTTTCCGCATGCAATAAAAAGAAGATAAAATTTATCTCAAAAGCTCATTATTCTCTAAAAAAAGGGCCTTATCGAATTGTGGCCGATATCTCAAACGGACAAACAACATATGAGCGTTCCGGAGTCTTTGTCGATATAGCGAGCCATAATCTCGCTTTAAAAAACAAAATATCGCTGAACGAATATCCGTTTCTTTTGGTTTACGACATAGACTCTAAACCAGACGATGATTTCGATATTATCGCGGCAACCGGTAAAGTTAAAGATCTCATAATAAACGAAACTGAGATTTCCTTTAAACTGAAACCTTTTCCCGGAATACCCGGATATATAAGAATATACTTTCCATATCCCAATATCGTGACTTTAAACAATGAAGAAATCTCTCCCGTTAATAACGAAACTGATAAAAGAACAATACTTCTTCATTTTGAAGCTACTGATAAAATTTTACAAGTAAAAATAAGAAAGAAGAGAATTTAATGAACATATACGACAATATAAATTTTCAGGGAGCTTTGTTTGATATGGACGGCTTAGTTCTTGACACCGAAAAAATTTATCATAGAGAATTAAAAAAAGCGGGTAAATTTTTCGGATATGATATAAGCGACGAAATAATATGCGGGGCAATGGGACTTTGCGGAACAGCGTCTTCGGATTATTTCTATTCAGTTTTCGGATATGATTTTCCTTTTGACAAAATACATAATAAAAAAACACAACTACTCGATAAATATTTTGACAAGAATCCCCCGAAAATAAAAACAGGATTTAAACGCTTAATTTCATATCTAAAAAGAAACGACAAGAAAACCGCGCTCGCGACATCAACAAAAAGAGAAACGGCAAAACGTTATCTCCAACAAGCCGGAATATTTAATGCTTTCGATGAA
>CAJFPG010000210.1 GCA_904398665.1 Candidatus Geddesella stercoravicola
AATAAAGGGAAAAGAGCGTGGGTATGTTGTTCGGACAAGCCTTCCTCCCGTTTTGAGTTTATAATAGACGATTTTGATATGGAAAATTGCCCTTTTACAGAACAATGCGTCGTGACTGTCGACGTCGCTACCGCGGGAATGCTCGGGGATAGATTCGAGGGGTATTCCGACAAAGTCGATTACGCGATAGATCACCATTTTACAAATACCAAATACGCGAAAAAATCAATAATAAAAGCGGACGCTTCTTCTACGGGCGAGATTTTATGGGATTTGATAAAAAAGACCTCTATAAAAATTGATAAATATATAGCCGCCAAACTTTATACCGCGATATCATTTGACACAGGTTGTTTTAAGTTTTCGAATGTAAAGCCTCATACTATGATAGCCGCCGCTGATTTATTGAAATATCAGATTCCTTTTGAGGATATAAATCGTCGTTTGTTCGATCTTTCTTCTCTCGAACAGCTCAAAGTCGAGACGGAGGTGATTTCCTCGCTTGAAAGATATTGTGATAATCGAATTACGGTTTTGTATTTGAGACAGCGGACATTGCTGGATTACGGGGCTACGGAATTGGATATCGACGGTATATCGTCAATTCCTAGGCGTATAGAGGGAACTGTTGTAGGAATAACTCTTAAAGAGACGGTCGAGGGCTTCGCGAAAGTTTCTTTACGCTCTTTCGACGATAGAGTCGACGTCTCGAAAATCGCCGCCGTTTTCGGAGGCGGTGGACATAAAAGATCCGCCGGATGTCTTATTCGTGACGTTAATTTTGACGAGGCGAAAAAAAATATGATAGCCGCGGCGGAAAAGGAATGGGTTCGGATTTTTCCGGACGGGTATTTCGAATGATACTTCTTATTGATAAGCCGCGAGGAATAACTTCTTTTGGCGTTGTTTCGACTGTGAGAAAGGCATTGTCTAAATACGAGGGAAAAGTTAAAGTAGGGCATTCCGGAACTTTGGATCCTATCTGTACGGGAGTGTTGCCCATTCTCATTGGAAAGGATACTAAACTTTTGCCTTTTCTTCCTTCCGGAAAGGCTTATCGAGCGGAGATTTTGCTCGGAGTCGAGACGGACACGGAGGATATAACCGGAACAATTCTTTGCGAAAGGGAAGTTTCCGCTTCGTTTGACGACGTGGTTTTTGCGGCGAGGCGGTTTTTGGGTAAAATAATTCAAATCCCCCCGATGTATTCGGCGATTAAAGTAAACGGAAAAAAACTGTACGATTTTGCGAGAAAGGGAATCGATGTCGAAAGAAAAGGGAGGGAAGTTACCGTGTTTTCTCTTAATGTGTTTCCTTCTGAGAAAAAAAATATTTACGAACTTGAAGTGGTTTGTTCTGCCGGAACATACATTCGTACTCTCTGTTCTGATATCGGGAGAGAACTTGGCTGTGGGGCCTGTATGGCGTCGTTGAGAAGAACCGTTTCGAACGGATTTAAAGTTGAAGACGCGATTCCTCTTGAATTTGCTAAAAGAATTATAGAGGATGGCGGGACTTCTAAGATAGCGATTTCAAGCGAGGATGTGTTCGATGTTGAGAAAGTTTTCTTACCTAAAAACGGGGAAAAGTATTATTTAAATGGCGGAGCTATTTCTCAAGATAGGCTTTTATTAAAAAAAGAATATGAAGGAAAACGCGAAGGAATTTTAAGAGTTTATACGTCGGATTCGATTTTTTGCGGAATAGGAAAGGCGGAAAACGGCGAAGTGAGACCGCTTGTGAATTATCTTAAATAAAATGAGGTTTTTATGTCTGTTATAACTGTTGGTAATTTCGACGGAGTACATATAGGACACCTTCGTCTTATAAATCGAGTTCGGGAAATCGCAAAGCGGCGAGGGGAGAAATCTATCGCCGTTACTTTTAGTAAAAATTCAAAAAGCGTGTTGTCGGGCGGCGTTATTAAAACGTTGATAAATAACGAGACTAAGGAGCGAATGCTTCTTGACGCCGGCATAGACGAAGTGGTTTTTGTCGATTTTGAGAAATTTTCCGAACTGAGCGGGGAAGAGTTTTTAAAATACTTGAAAAAGGAATTGTCTCTAAGTGTGTTTGTCTCGGGAGAGGATTTCAGATTTGGAAAAAACGCTTCCTGCGGAGTGAATTTTTTAAAAGAAAAAGCTGTTGAAATGGGTTTTTCTGTCGATATTGTGTTTTTTGCTGAAAAGGATAAGATTTCCTCTTCTTCTATTCGTTCTCTTATTGAACGAGGAAAAGTTGAAAAGGCCTCCAAATTACTCGGATATAGATATTTTATCGAGGGAAACGCTCTCGGCGGCAAGCATCTCGGAAGAAAGCTCGGTTTCCCTACTATAAATATTTATCCCGACGCGAACGTTGTTTTTCCTAAATACGGAGTTTACGCCTCCGATATTGATGTCGGCGGCGTTAGATATACGGCGGTTTCGAACGCGGGAGTTCGTCCCACTGTCGAAAAGACGGATAAAGCCAATATCGAAACTTATATTTTGAATAATTCGGTTTCCGTGTCGGGAGGGAGAGTTGTCGTGTTTTTTAAAAAATTTATCCGTCCGGAAAAAAAGTTTGATTCTCCGGAGGATCTTTCTTCTCGGATAGCGATAGATTGTCAGATCGCTGAAAAAATTGTGTAAAATTTGTAATTTTTTAATATGAAATTGCTTCGAATTTGTTTTTTTTGCTAAAAAGCACTTGATTTTTGGAGTGTTTTGTAGTAAAATAGTCGTGTATGAATTTTATCGTTTAGGAAGTGTGAAGATGTCTAACAAGCTGTTTCAGAATGTCGTTCAAAGAATGCGGGGAGCCACGGAAAGGGTTCTCGGCGTTATAGACGATATGGGCGTTGTAGTAGCGTGCAGCGACGACGCTATGTTAGGTCGCGAGCTCGGAGTCGGCGTTATCGAACAGATGTCGACATCCGACGTTTTTTTCGCGGACGGCTATACATATCGTTCTATTGGTTCCGGAGCGACGTCCGACAGCATGATTTTTGTGGAGGGAGAGGACGAGCTCGCCAGAACTCTTTCGGAGGTTTTATCGGTATCTTTTAATACGATGAAAGAGTTTTACGATGAAAAATACGATAAAACCAATTTTATCAAAAACGTTATGCTGGAAAATATCTTGCCCGGCGATATTTATACTAAAAGCAAAGAGCTTCATTTTACGGCTGACGTTCCTCGTGTCGTTATTCTTATACGACTTCTTGACAGAACGGAGATATTCGCTTATGATATTATCCAAAGTCTTTTCCCTGAAAAGACAAAAGATTTTGTCGTGTCGGTGGGGGATAATGACATAGCTTTGATAAAAGAAGTTCATTCCAACATTGAAATCAGAGATCTCGAGAAACTTTCCGGCTCTATTATCGACACCCTGAACGGGGAATTTTATACTCGGGCCACTATCGGAATAGGCTCAATCGTAACTACGTTGAAAGATGTATCAAGATCATTCAAAGAAGCTCAAATCGCTATCGAGGTCGGAAAAGTTTTTGACGTTGAAAAATCGATAGTGAGTTATTCTAATCTCGGCATCGGTCGGCTTATTTATTATTTGCCGACAACTCTTTGTAAGATGTTTTTGGCTGAGGTTTTTAAGAAAGGTTCTATTGAATCTCTGGATCATGAGACCCTTTTCACAATACAAAAGTTTTTTGAGAATAACCTTAACGTATCCGAGACTTCCAGAAAACTTTTTGTTCATAGAAACACTCTTGTTTATCGACTTGAAAAGATAAGGAGACTCACGGGACTTGATTTAAAGGAATTCGATGACGCTATCGTATTTAAAGTGGCTTTGATGGTCCGTAAATACCTTCTTTCAAATCCTACGAAATTCTGATAAAAAAATCGATCGGAAGGTGATATCTTGATCAGATTCAGAAACGTATCGAGGGTATATAAAACCGGAACGGAAGCCCTCCATAAAGTAAATCTGAAAATTAACGACGGCGAATTTGTGTTTATCATCGGTCACTCCGGAGCGGGAAAATCCACTATGGTTCGTCTTCTTATGTGCGAAGATGTTCCGACGGAAGGTGACATTATTATAAACGGAATAAACACCAGAAATCTTACACCGAAAAAAATACCGAAGTTTAGGAGAAGTCTCGGTATCGTTTTTCAGGATTTCAGGCTTATTCCGAATCTTAACGTTTTCGATAATATCGCTTTCGCGATGAGAGTTGTGGGAAAAAGCAGAAAACAAATAAATAAAAAGGTTAAAAGTGTGCTTTCTCTCGTGGGACTTACTCATAAAACCTATGATTTTCCGAGCAATCTTTCCGGGGGCGAGCAACAAAGAGTCGCTCTCGCCAGGGCGATAGTCAATAATCCGAAGGTAGTTATCGCGGACGAGCCTACCGGAAACGTTGACCCTCAAATGTCTTATGATATAATGAAAATGCTTCTCGCTATAAATAAAAGAGGCATAACGGTTATTGTAGTTACTCATGAGCATGAGTTTATTAAAGCGTTTCAGAAGAGAGTCGTTGTTCTTGAAGAGGGGGAAATAATTTCCGATTCCGCTTCTCCTAACGGTAGCGGCGCTTCATCGGCTGACGAAGATGAGGATCTTTTCTTCGACGGGATATCCGACGATGATTTAATGGCGGACGACGGAGAGGAAGATGAGATTAGGGAAGAGGATTTTTCCGATATCGACAATTCCGATATTGACAATTCCGATATCAATAATTATGATATAAAGCATAATACAAAGCATGATACAAGGGAAGAGACTTTTTCAGTCGAAAAAAATAATATTTCCGATAGACAAGATATTCCGTCCGACAGTAATAATTCGGACTTGAAAGAGAGTGTGGAAGAGAAAGAGATTCCTTATGAGGGAAAGAGATTTTTAGACGGATTTAACGATATCCTTAACGCGGCGTTTCCCGAAGAGGATAAAAAGAACAAGTCTTCGAGTCGCGTTCTTGGCGATGACGGGAAGGAGGCTGATGAAAAATGAGTTTTGACAGTTTCCTTTTCGTGTTAAAAAGAGCGGTATCCAATATATTCAGAAATGTGGTTTTGTCTCTGGCTTCCGTTTCGATTCTTGTCGCGTGTCTGGTTATTTTCGGCATTACGCTCATGCTTTCCGAAAATGTTTCTTATTTTATCG
>CAJFPG010000211.1 GCA_904398665.1 Candidatus Geddesella stercoravicola
AATAATAAATAAGCGACAATAAACAAAGATGAAAAACCAATTCCCCAAAAAAAACAAGAACAACAATAAAAGCGACAATCAAATTATCCCAAACCCTTTTAGCAAGAAACATTATTCATTAATCTTTAAAATCAAAACGCCGTTTGTAAGTAATTATTCGACTAAAATATAATAATTAAAATCGGGAAGAATAGGCAAGGAGCATATTTTCTTAATGTTCCAGCGAGATATTAAACTTTCGCTGGAATATTGAAATGAAAACGCCGAATTAAAGACACAGGGAAAGGAATATCTAAGTTCCGATTATATTCGTTAATCTTTAATAAATTAAAACTAAACCATAAAAATTATATATTATTTTAAAAATTTTGATTGAAAGCATAATAAAAAATATAAAATTAAAAATAAAATTAACGTAAAAAACTATAAAAATATGTAATTCCTAAAATTTCCAAGAATAAAATTTAAAAAAAAACAAAATATATTATTGAGGAAAACGAGAACTGTTTTTCGGACACGCGAATACGCGGAGGTCTGTAAAAACAGACCTCCGTGACAACCTGATCCCGGATTGTATCCTCCGTCCGAAAGACGTATATGGGATACGCCGTAAACCGAATGGTTTACGGCGTTTGTTTTGCCGTTCTTTAAATTTTACGGCGTTTGTTTTTCTGTTATTTAAAAACTATATTTACAAACTTACAAGTTTTTTTTCTTCTTGAAATAAACTTACAATCTTTGATTCAAATAATATAATATTTAAACTGATATTAAATTATATCATATTATACATGCCATAAGCGCCCGGTCGGCCATTCGCGGGAAGAGAATCCCGATTATTGAAAAAAGCATAAAGCTGGCTCGCTTTTCACTATTTTCGAATATAGCGAGACTTTCTGAGATTTTACTTTAATATCAAAAAGAAGAGTCTCCTTCCCATATCCACTCTCCCGAAAGGCACTACGCCTGCGAAAGCCGGCCCATTATAATATATATTAATATTCGCCAGTTAATTTAAAATCGTTAATTTTGAAATTAAATCAAATCATACATTTTTATAATATCTATCTACGATTATAATTCAAACACTTTTGATAATATTAACGAACGTTTCTAATACAATATGATTTATATTGTCAACTCTTACTTTTTATATTTTATATTTATATTTTAATATTTTGAAAATTCCAGTAATTACAAATAATTAAACGTATTATTTTTATTTTTTTATCTGAAATATTATATGTATTCTATAAAACGAGACATATATTTTGATTCTCTATTCTTCTCGATTTTACGTTTTTTTTGTTCGCTAAACAATTTAATTACTTATTCTTTTTTACTTTTTCTTTTCTATAATTTTTACGCTTATGTTCTCGCAAACATATTAATACTATTATTAAAGAAAGAGAAACGGCATTAAATCCCTTCTTGACAAACTTTTCTCATAATGATATAATATTTTATATGATTAACAACTGAGTTTCACGCCGTCAACTTGCGTTTTTGGTTTCCGTGATTTAAATTTTACTAAGAAAAAATAGAATTTTTTATTTATATTTATTTACATTAAATACATCGTTATCCTTAAACATCACATATACTCCCTTATCATAAGGATTCTTTTTAAACAAACTCCAAAACTCCTTGGAGGCGTTTTTTGATTTCATTTCGACAATGCCGAAGAAATCTTTGGCAACGTTCGCGACGACAAATTTTATTTATATTAAAAATATTAAAATATATAATTATTTATTATAAATCTCAAAAATTTTTACATTTTTCAAGGGGGAATCCTTATGTTTTGCTCAAGATGCGGCTTCAAAAATCCGGATAACGGTAATTTCTGTCAACATTGCGGAGCCCCAATATCAATGCCGGGCCGAACGACGCCTAAACCTGAACAGACTTCATACTCACAAAGCAAAGAAACTTTCAGAACAAATCAAACGCAAAATCAAACCGGTTCTCAGAGACAAACCACTTCGATAATAACTAAGAAAACAGCGGCGTCTCCTCTATTTCTAACGGCAATAATCGCCTATACAATAGCGGCGTTTTTCAGCTTCATAGGAGCGACGAACTCCGTGTCAAGCGTCGCCAAAATTATTTATTCGGTATGCGACACTCTTAACATACCGACTCACCAAATCAATGACCTTATAGATATCGTCACTGTTGTTTTTCCTGTGTTTTTTGTAATCTTAACTCTTATTCCAATTACACTTACAGCTGTCGGGCTATGGATTACGTATTGTTCGGCAGTGAGAAAAAATCATGAGAGACTTGATACTTCCGGACTCACGATAATTAAAGTAATAACCGTTATACGACTTGTTTTTATAGCAATTTTCACCGCGCTTCTTGTTATCGAGTTCGCGCTTTTATTCTCAATAGCTATTATGGAAAATTCGCCGGAGGCCACCATGGCGGCGTTTTTATTACTTTTGATATTCGTTCTTACCGGGGCCGTATTAACCTTAACAATAATTTTCAACGCAAAAATAATCTCCTCTATAAACGCCGCGAAAAACGCCGCGATCGCAGATTCGACATCAAAAAAAGTCTCGTCTTTCGTCGCAGTATTTTCTTTTATCATAGCGGGTCTAAGTTTATTTTCAATCGCGACTTTCAACATTATTCAAATGAGCTACGCAATATTCTCAATTATCTCGAATATATGTTTCGGCGCCGTTTTACTCGTATATAAAAGTAAAATAAATTCTCTTTTAAACCCGCCGGTAAATCAACCGACATATAATTTTTCAACAATTGATAACCAATCACAGAGCAATGCGGAGCCGAACATAACAACCGAACAGGAGACGAAAACAACTTCCACAATAACAAACGAGAATGCCTCGGACAAAGTTAAAACATCAACAAACAAAGAAACGGAAAAAGAAGAGGTAGATAAAGAGCTTTCCAATATTCCTGATGCTTCTTCCATTTCTGAAAATATAACGAAAGCTTCTGACAGCGCCCGAAAGGAGGAAAACCTCCCTTCCAAAAATAACTCAGATACGGAAGAGATTGCCTCGGAAGAAAACCCGGAACAAAAATAATAAAACCAATAATAAAAAGCATCCCTTGCGGGATGCTTTTTATAAACGACAAATCAATTATTAACTCTTTAAACAAAAGGCCAAGAGATAGAATTACTCCGCGTTTCTATTTCGAAATCACCCTTTTCTTTCCGCTAAAATTAAATATACTCATTTTACCTAAATTATCGTTAAATTCTATAATTGAAAGAAGCATAAATCTTTCCCGTTTAAGCGAAATTAAAAAATATCGTGCTTTATACGCGAAACTCACATCCTCCTAAAATAAACTTTTTTCATAAACAAAACGCAAACTACAACGCCTAACCTTAATCAAGTTATGTCGGAAAAATCAAATGGGACGACTTTGGCTAAATCAGCCGGCGATATCTCTATTTGACATCCTATTTTTCCTCCGCTGACCATAACGGTGTTTTTTTCTTTCGCTGAAGAATCCATAACGGTACGGAACAACTTCTTCATCCCGACAGGAGAACATCCTCCGTGAATATATCCTGTCAAAGGAAGGAGTTCTTTCGACTTTATCATTGAGACACTTTTTTCGCCCACAAAAGACGCCGCTTTTTTAAGATTTAACTCTCGCGAAACAGGAACGATAAAAACATAATAATTTCCGGAGGTACCCACTGTAACCAACGTTTTAAAAACCTCCGACGGGTCCTGACCGAGAACCTCGGCAACCTCCATGCCTGACACGGCTCCCGTATTTTCGTAGAATCGACTTTTATAAGATATTTTATTTTTATCTAAAATTCGCATTACGTTTGTTTTCTCCGAAAGAAATTTTCCTTTGGTCATTTTCTGAAAAACCTCGATTGCAAAAGAGTTTTATTAAGTCTTCGTCTCGCCGCTTTTTCAAAATTTTCCGGCTTTTTCCAACGTTTTTTTAAAAACACTATATCGCCCTTGCCGTTTTCAATCGGAAGACGTAAAGGTAAAAAATCACCGCCGATAACGGTCTTTGCGGCGGTCGCGTAAAGAATATTTCTTACTCCGCCTGCCCGCAACGCTTTGCCGCACTCTGAAAGAGTGGCGCCTGTTGTCGTAATATCGTCAATCAGAATAAAAGATTTTCCTGAAACATTCTTAATTCCCTCTTCGTTCAATCCGTAAGCGCCCCTGACATTTTTAAAACGTTCCGCGCTGTTTTTGCAGGCCGTTTGACTTTTAATATCTTTCTTCTTTTCCATATAATCGCAAAACGGAAGATCGAGAAAATCCGCGACGTTTCTCGCCAAAACCTCCGCCTGATTATATCTGCGTTTACGTTCGAGAGAAACGATAGCCGGAACGCAAAGAATCCCGTCATACTCGGAAATATCCGTATAACTCATTATGTTTTCCACTATTCTTTTCGCGTGATATTCTCCCGCTTCTCTCGCCCCGTGAAATTTAAAATGAATCAAACTTTTTCTCCAAGCGGAAAAATAAGGAGCGGTGGCGAGCATAAGTTCGCCCTCCTCATTTGAGAATCTTTTATCGTCAAAAACCTTGACGCTCTTTTCGCATTTGTCGCAAAAACCTATATCCGAGAATACCGAAATAAGAGAACGACAGGCAATGCAACGATTTCCGAAAAAACAAAAAGAAAAAAATTTCAAAACTCTCGACAACGGGGAAGAAAGCGAAACTTTAAATCTCTCACGATTCATCGCATAACTCCGTAATTTTGAATTTCAGCCCGCTGTATCTCTTATTTGTATAATTATTCTTCACCATAGCGTCAAGTTTCTCGGGAGAGCCGACTATTATAAGAATTTTTTTCGCTCGGGTGACAGCGGTATACAACAAATTACGCGTATAAAGCATCTCGGGGCCGTCCCAGAGCGGCAAAATCACCGCGTCAAATTCGCTGCCTTGACTTTTATGAACGGTTATGGCGTAAGCGTAATCTATATCGTCTAACATATCCGCCGTATAACAGATTTCACGGTCGTCATAAACAATCGTCAAACTCTCCTGAGTCGGAAGAATAAGATTTACCACTCCTATATCCCCGTTAAAAATTCCGCAATCCACCTCTCCGTTCGCCTTCTCATAAACGGCGTCATAATTATTTCTGGTCTGCATAACTTTATCGTTATGATAAAAAATTCTACCCTTAGTCCTGATAAACTGAGCGTTTTCATCAGGCGGATTTATCCTATCCTTAATCGCGTCGTTAAGGTTCGCTATTCCCGTTATCCCTTTTTTAGTGGGAGACAACACCTGAATATCTCTCAAAGGGTCAAACCCGTAAGCCGCGGGAAGTCTGTCGCAATACAAATCGCAAACTTTCTTGACCACATCAGAGGCGGAATACGCCGGAATAAAAAAGAAATCGTTTTTCGTGTTTTTTATCTCTGGGAAAATCCCTTTTATTATTTTGTGAGCGTTAGTGACTATAAGACTTTTTTCAGCCTGTCGAAAGATTTCGTCCAGGATAACCGATTTTACCTTCCCGCTCCCTATAATATCTTTAAGCACGCTACCCGGTCCGACAGGAGGTAACTGATTGACGTCCCCGACCAAAATAACCGTTGAGGAAAGAGGAAGAGCCTCCAAAAGGCTGTTAAAAATCAAGAAATCCACCATTGAGGCCTCGTCGACGATAACGACGTCAAATTCAAGTTTATTATCTTTATTTTTATTAAAAAAGCCCTCGGCTCCCGACCTCGTATATTCTAGAAGCCGATGTAGCGTCTTGGCGTCTTTGCCGCAAAGCTCAGAAATACGCTTGGCGGCCCTTCCGGTAGGAGCCGTGAGAGCGTAAGTAAGACCTTTCTTTTCGAACATCGAAACTATACCTTTAAGAGCCGTAGTCTTCCCTGTTCCCGGACCTCCCGTCAAAATAAAGAACCCGTTGCAGACAGATTCTTTTATCGCCTCTCGCTGTTTTTCCGCAAAAACAATCCCAAGTTCGTTTTCTATCTCTGAGATATCCTCGTTGAAATTCCCGTCATAATCGTGAGAAAACGAAGACGCCAATACTATTCTCTCCGCGATATTTTTCTCGCTCTCATAAACCCATTTAAGATATACCCCGTTAGTATTGCTTATTTTCTCAATAAAAACAAGCTCTCCCTCGGATATTTGCTTTTCAAGCGCTGCTTTTGCTGTTTCTGTTCCGATTGATAAAAGCTCGGCGGTAGCCGATATAAGCTTCTCCTTTGGAAGAAAAGTATGGCCGTTATTATATAAATTATGCATCAAAATAAAAGCGAGAGCCGTTCTTATTCTTTCCGGAGACTCCTCGTCAAACCCCATCTGAATAGCGAGATTATCGGCTTTCTCAAATGAAAATCCGGGAATATCGCAAAGACGATAAGGATTTTTTCTTATAATATCGTAAGAATGAGTCCCCCACTGCTTATAAATTCTGAAAGCCATAGTAGGAGTGAGTCCGAACTCTTGAAAAGACAGCAATATATTTTTAACGCCCGCGTTCTCCGACATACTTTCGGAAATCGCCTTTGCTTTCGCGGGAGAAATTCCCTTTATAACAGTAAGTTCTTCCGGATGATTTTCAAGAATACCGAGAGTCGCGGGGCCGAATCTATCCACTATAAGACGCGCGAGCTTCGGACCGACGCCTTTTATAACGCCGGAAGAAAGATATTTAAGCAAAGAACTCTCGCTGGCGGGAAGACTCGTGTGAAAAGACGAGGATACAAATTGCCTTCCGTAAGTATGATGAAGAGTATAATCTCCCTCTGTCTCCACATACTCGCCCTCAGAAACCAAAGGCATTATTCCAACGACACACTCTATCCCCTGATTTGTCTCCAATTCGAGAACGGTATATCCGGTGTCGCTGTTTCGATATATTATTTTATCAACTATTCCTTCAAGCAGCATTTCTTATAAAACCCGTTTCTGAAAATTTAATTGTTAAAAATTCCTCTATGTAATAAACCCTTAAATATTTATCTAAATAAAAGTGAATTCTGAATAAAAGCGGAGGCTGAAATTTATCTGAATCAAAATTTATCCTCAATAACCTACCTGAATTAAAATTTATCTTCAATAATTTTACCTGAATCATAATACATCTCAATGATTTATTTTAATAAAAATAAATCTCCCGACCTTACTTATAATAAAAGCGGCGGCAAAACTTATCTGAATAAAAAATAAATTCTCAAAACTTCATCCGAGTAAGAATAAATTTATAAAACTTTATAAAACTTTATAAAATTTTATTAAATTTTATTAAATAAGAACAAATTATAAAACTTTATTTAAACAAAACAAATCCATAAAAAATTATCCAAACAAAAATAAAGCTGAAAACTTTATTTCGGTAAAATGAATTCTTAAAATTCATTTAAATAAAATTTATTTCGCCAAAAATTAATTTTTTTGATTTGTTTCCTAAAAATTATTTTCTAAAACTCAAATTACATAATCAGCGTCCGTCGGGATATAAGGAAGAACAAAACCGATAAAATTCGCGCCCTCGACGGTCGCCGAACGAATCTCCTGATTTTTCTTATACGAGGAAATAAACCGAATTAAAGACGCTTCTATCATATCGTCGTCATATTCGTCAAAAGTAGCGAGAGCATAATTTTTAAGCTCCTCTCTCCCGACGTTATGTTTTGCGAAATAATAAAGCCAAAAATCGAAAAGATCATACCGAATTTCCAGATTTTTTTCTACGGAGCAAAACTCCTCAGCCAATCTCAGAGTTTCTTCGTCATCTCGAAAAACATTTTTCACGGCGTCCCATAAAACGGTACGGGGAAGAGAAGCGTTCATATTATAATGACAAACGTTTTCCCGTAAAAGGGAAATATTGCCGTAAGCTATTTCGGAAAGAGGTAAAATTCCCACGAAAAGAGCGTTTTCTTTTTCAGCCAAGTCGAGAATTTCCGCCTTCCTTATTCTCATATTATCAGAGACGGCCGGAGCTGCGGTAAAGCCAAAAGAGGACACAGTGTTCTCAGTCTTTTCCGAAACGGAAAAAACGACAACGTCGGAAGGAAACAGTCCCAAATCCTCCGCGGTCTTTGAAAGAACGTAAAGAGCCAAAAGACTTTCGGAATTATCTCCTATATCGACAAACAATTTTTTCACTCCTAAAAATTTAGCCCTTGAATAAACCGCCTGCTTTTGAAGCTCAACTAACTCGGAAATATATATCGAAACATCGTTTTTGGTATAATACGGAATTTTATCTGCGATTCGTTTCGGTCTGGCGTAAACAATACCGTCTGTTTTGTCGTCTTCCGCCGAAGAGACAACAGTTTCGGCTTTGTCCTGGGAGGAAAAAGCGACAATCGTACCTCTGTTAAACACTCCGCAAAAACCTCTGAAAACATCGTCAGCGGTACTTTCTCCATATCCCGCGTTGGCGACGGCCACGACGCCGTTCTTCTGCTTTGAGAGCTCGGAACAAAACTCGCTGACATCATTTTTTATGCAAGGATACGAGGGCATAGCCGTCGGAATAAGAACAATATCCGCCGAATCTTTCCCCGATTGAGAGACAGAAATCGTTTTGGAATCAAAAACAAATTTACCGCTTTTATTTATATCTCCCCCGTAAATCGCTATATTTCCGTCCGAGAAAGTCGAAGTCACGATACATTTGTCGTTTTTTTCCGTATATTCACAGAGAACGTCGACCGCCTTTTCCTCTTCTTTCTTAAAAGAAGGAAGATTAGGCAGTTTTCCGCAGGAAACTCCGCTTAAAGCGTAAGCGGGGAAAAGATATATATCTCCGGAAATTTTCTCCGTGATTTCCTTGATTTTTTCAGCGTTTTCCAACGGTCTTCCAAGAGATATCGGAAAAACACATGTCGTTATTTTCATATTTTTTTTTCTTCCTTTCCCTTTCATTTTCCTAACCGGGCCAATCTAAAACTTATTTTCTCCGCTTGTAAAATCGCAGAGGACAAAAACTCTTAAAAAATAACCCCCAAAGGTCAGATTTCAATATTCGATTCAGAACTTTTTTTTCAATAAAATTTCATTACACTCATTTCCGAAGAAACTTTACCTCAAAACTCCTGATCATTAAATAATTAAATTCTCTTATCAAAAAGAGGATAAAAACATAATTTCAAAAAAACACAAACTGTTTTTCCATAAAGACAACTCGCAAATGTCCGCAAAAATTTTTCTAAAAAAGATTTGAAAGCTATCGAATCATCAAATATTCTTTCGAACTAAAACATATTTCACCAAAATAAATTTCGCAGACAGTTTTTCGTCGCATTGTTCGTATTCAGTTTATTCTATCATATAATTATAAAATTTTCAACCTTTTTCAGGGAAAAACGGAGTGACGTCGATTCCTTTTTCAAGGCTGAAAGACCATATAAAGGCTTTCTTAACTTTTTTTGAAAACATTTTTTCCGCGGCGACGGAATACAGATACAACTGAAACGCGTACTTATCTATAAGCTCCGCTTCTGTCTTTCTGTCCGTTTTGTAATCTATTAAAACAAATCCGTCCGAAAATTCGCATAAAGCGTCCATAGCTCCTTGCAGCAGCATCTCGCCCTCTCCCGCTTTTCCGTCATAAAAAGAAGCCGGAACGGAAACGACAAAATCCTCTTCCCTCAAAACACGATCGGCGTTCAGAAGACATCTTCCCACAGAACTTTTAAGAAAGCTCTCAATTTTATCTTTTTTCAAAACGGACGCCTCGTCTTCTGTAAGCCGTTTTGTCGAAATAAGCCGAGCCTTCTCCTCCTCGAAATCGCCTCTCAAATCGGCGTAACTTAAATAACGGTGCGTCGCGTTTCCGTAATACGTTCCTCCCCTTTTTCCGTCGACAAACTCGGGCGTTTTCACTTCTAAACTCTCCGCTATCAGCAAATCTCCGTCATTTTCTTCACGAAACCTGTTTTTAACAAGTTCGGTAACCGATATTTTCGCTGGGACAGAGAACAGGGACGTATCGTAGTGAAAAGAAATCTGTTTTTTGATTTTTTCAATATCAAATATCGGACCTTCAAAAACTCGTTCGGTTACGACATTGTCAGACGTCTTCCTAACCAGATTTACAGTTATCGGACTTTGCTCTCCAAGCCCTACGGAGGGAAAGGGGAAATCTCCCCTGATATTGGGATGATACGCGAGAGAAGAAAAAATAAAACCGTCAAGAGACCTTATTTTTTTAGAAAACAAAAAAGAAACTCCCTTTTCTGTAGAAGAACCCCTCTTTGTGTAATACTCGAAATCTTCCGGCAAGATTTTTTTCGCGGAAGTAACCAAAATAAGTTTATCCCGGGCCCTAGTTAAAGCGACGTACAACAGACGAATAGACTCCTCCCTCTCGTCACGGTTGTTAAGATACTTCGCTATTTCTCGATGTAGAGTCGTCGTCTCGTATATTCCCTCTTCATCGCGTATCGCGGAGGCGAATCCCACCTTGTCGTTTATCAATACGGGCGGAATTTTATTGTCGGACGGAGTCGCATCCATATCCGAAAGTATGCAAACCGGAAATTCCAATCCCTTAGATTGATGACATGACATTATTTTTACAAAATTCCCCTCGGCGACAAACTCCTCGGTTTCGGGAGAACTGTCCTTAGCCCTCTGTATAAAATCGGTAAAAGCCAACAAATCTCCCGAAAAATCAACCGTAAATTTTTTGGCGAAGCCATAAAAACGCAGAAGATTTTCCCTCGCCTCATACCCGAATTCTTTACAAGAAACTTTTGTAAGATAATCGGTCTCCGTCAATATTCTCCATACCAAACGGTCAACCGGGATATTTTCCGAAATAAGGCGAAAATATTTTATATCCCTCAAAAATGACGCGGTTTTATCAGCGGTTTTATCAGCTGTTTTATCAGCGGCAGCGGAATAAGCAGATATATCGTCAAAAAATTTCTTTTTAGAACGAAGTCGAATTTTTGAGACTTCGTCCTCAGTAAAACCGTACATTTCCGAAAGCATTACCGCCGCGAGAGGCAAATCCTGATAAGGATCGTTTATAACCGAGAGCATCGCGACCAAAACGTTAACCTCCACACTGTCAAATATAGAAGAACGCCTTCCCACCGTCACAGGTATATTTTCCTCACGAAAGACTTTCTCATATATCGGAGCGGTATTTTTCGCGGTTCTCAAAAGTATCGCTATATCGGCAAAAGAAACCGACCGCAACGAATTAGTGCTTTTATCTAAAACTTTATACCCTTTACCGACTAATTCCTTTATTTTATCGGCGCAAACTTTTGCCTCGAATAAAACGGCGTTTTCCCTTTTCCCCCCGTCGCAAACGCATATTTCTACGTCGTCCGGAGAATAATCGTCTTTAAAAAAGGAGCTTCTGCCGTCCACCAGCATATCGGCATCGTTATATTCGGTTTTATAAAAATCGCTTTTTAAAAGCCCTGAAAACACAAAGTTGGCAAAATCGAGAATCGTCTTTTTACTGCGAAAGTTTTTCGAAAGGTCTATACGATGCAGCTCGCCCGTCTTTCTTATAAAATTCTCCGGCTCAGCCCGACGGAACCCGTAAATACACTGTTTCACATCCCCTACCGAAAATATCTTTCGTCCGCCGTTCGATATCGCGGTGAAAAAGAGATCTTGCAAACCGTTGGTATCTTGATATTCATCTATCATAACTTCGGAAAATTTTTCGGACATACTGACAGCGAGAGGAGTAGGAATATATTTTCTCGTCTCCGGCTCATAACTTTCCACGACGAGAGAAAGCGCAAAATGAGAAATTTCATCGTAAGTAAATCTGTTTATCTTTCGATAAACTCCCATATTTAAATCATGATATCTTTTCACAAGAGAACAAAGACATTTCATTCCGGGATAAAGCCGTTCTAAATCAGCCCGAGCCTCGTCAGAAGTAATTTTCAACATCTCGTCTTTTAGAATTTCTTTAACAATATCCCTGTATGTTCTAAAATATTCTTTGTCTAAATCTCCTTTACACTTCGGACAGGTTTTAAAATTAAAAGCGTTTATCATCGCGATAGCGACGTCCCACTCACGTCGCTCAAAACGCTCGATCACCCCGGAAAGAAACTCTCTTTCCGGAAGTATTTTCTCCACGTCCTTTTCCTCAAAAACTCGCCGAGATAAAACGTCGTCGTACGCCCTAAGGCACTCGGAAAGCTCTCGATGAAAAATATCGCAGGCGATTCCCGTAAAGTACTCGACGTTCTTATATTTATTAAGTCGATTTTCAAGCCAATTTTCCCAAAAAGGAATTGTTTGAACATAGGAATAAAGCCCGGAAACCGCGCTCTCAACCTCCTCGTTATCCTTTTCTCCGCCGAGAATAGAAAGAAGAGAGGAAAACCCTTCGGGATAATTTCCGTAATATTCTTCAAGAAGCTTGTCCATATTCTCTCTTTGAATCGCGATTTTCTCGGTCTCGTCGACAAAAGAGAAATCGGGAGAAAGTCCGAGAGAAGCGAAATTTCGCCTAACAAGATTTGTTATAAAGCTGTCTATCGTACATATCGACGCGCTTGGCAATTTAGTTAGGTTTTCAAAAATAACGGGAGAATGGGTCTGCTCGTATTTTTTTCGAAGAACGGTTTTAACCCGATCCTTTATTTCCGCCGCCGCGAGTCTCGTAAACGTGACGGCGACAATACTGTCGATCCCTTTCTCAAAAGCCAAATTTGATATTCTCTCCGCGAGCACCGCGGTTTTCCCGCTCCCCGCCGCCGCCGAAACGATAATGCCGGGTTCCTTTGAATATATGGCTTGTTTTTGTTGCTCGGTCCATTCAGGCATCGGCGTTATCCTCCTTTCCCGAAGACATTCTCACGCGAGAGCCTCTCGGTTCTTGTTTGTTTAAACAAAAAGGGCCGTAATCACAATATTTACAACCGTCTATTTTACCGTAAACAAGCGGCGATTTCGGTATCCGCCCGTTTTTCAAAGCCTCGCCGATATTCGTGAGAGAAGATAACACGTCGTCAAAAAGTTCCGCGAATCCTTCCGCAGAGACTTTGGACGCGCCGTCAAGATTCGGCTTGTTAGAATAAAGGTTATTTTTATCAAGAGCGTTTATAACGTCCCTATCATCAAGGATAAGGCCGCCTCCCGACTTCGATTCTCGATTCTTTATTTTAGCTTCTTGACCGATTTCCCCACGTTTCAGTTTCACAACGGCGGGATTGGCTATAACATAAGACACCCCGGCGGGAACGGCGTTTTCTTCTCGCTGGACAACCGAATAAAGATATATCAAAAGCTGCATATCTATTCCGTTTTTGATATTTTCCGAACTGAATGTTTTCGATCCGGTCTTATAATCTATGACACGATAAAAATTTTTCCCGTGATTTGAAAACATATCGACCCTGTCTATAACGCCCGTCATCGTAATATAATTTCCGTCCGAAAGCGGAAGTCTGACGGGAGGGCACGCCGAAGGTTCTTCCGAGCTCAAAGGCAGCTCTCTGGCCACAGTCACAAAATCGGACGAAAGAGATTCCTCTCGAAAACGATAGAGAACTCGTCTGAGCTTTTTTATTATGTTTTTATAATTTTCCCTGAAAGTTTCGGTCGGCGAATCCCCCGAAAGAATGATTTCAAGCTCTTTTTCGGAAAAATCCGAAACGGCGGCGTCAAGATCTGCATCCTTATCCTCGGCAAAAGGCAGAAGTTTTTCCAAACCTTTATGAATCAACGTTCCGAACTCCATCGCCTTCATTTCCGCCCGACGTTCGGGAACTATATTCAGTCCGTATCTGATGAAGTAAGAAAACGGGCACTCTGAGAATTTATCGGCTTTCGAATATGAAAGCACAATATTTTTCCCGAAAAGTCTCTCCGCCATATCCGCGGACAAAGACTGCCTGTCGGAATAACCGCGATCAATAAAATCAATATACCTTGTGCCCTCTAACAACTCCCTCAATTCGGGAGCTTTTGTCCTTGAATAGAGAGCAAAAGCCGTTCTATCGTTAATTATAAGCTTTTCTTTTCCCTGAAACCCCGATTGTAAAGGACTTTCCTCTACTGAAAGAAGAGGGAAAAGCCGCCTGATTTCCCCAATATAAGACGACTCGAAAGAAGAGGCCAGTCCCTTTCTCGCGTAGGAAAAAAAGCATTTTTCCGAAGCGGCCAAGGAGGCGATTGTAAAAAGAAATTTCTCGTAATTAACCTTCCTGTCGGAAGTCATACCTATTTCAATCCCATGTTTTTCTTCAAGAATCAAAAGTTCCTCATCGGTAAAAAGTTTATCCTCCGATACTTCTCTCGGGAAAGAATATTCGGCGCAACCGAGAATGAAAACCGCTTTTTGAGACATAAACGGAAGCATCGCTACCGTTCCGGTGACGACTCTATCGACGGACGTAGGAAGCACTGCTATATCCGACTCTTCGGCGGCAGAGGAAATAACGTCGCGAAAATCCTCCAAAGAGACCTCTCTCTCGCCACAGACGAACACCAATTCGTCAAGCATGTCTATAATCATATCGTAAACGCGAACTTGTTCCGAATAAAGAGCGTGTTCCTCGAAAGTTTTGTAAAAATCCGCGACCTCCGCGATTTTATCCGGCATATTGACAAAAGTCATCGTCTCATAAAGAGCTTTCGCGTAATTTTTAACCGAATTCCTTTTTCCGCAATCCTTTATTTTCGAAACCACTTCAATAAAATATTCTCTCAAATTATTTATTATTTTAAGCTTCTCGACACTCTCAGAATCGGCGACGTCGGAACCAAAACCGTTCGGGCTCTTAACGAAGGGGCGAGTAAATGACGCCGCCGCGTATTTCCATTTTCGAAAATAATTTTCAAGAAGCGCCACAGAATTTTCCTCGGCGTTTAAAAAGCCCGTCTTATAAGCGGTAAGAACATTTTCCTCAGAAAATCCGTCGACGGCGGCGGAGATAACAGACAGAATAAACGTCATTGGAGATTTTTGACGCAGAGGGGTCTTTCTATGATAAAAAACCGGAATCCCGTATTCCTCGAAAACAGGCTCAATAATCCCTGTATAAACGTCTATATCTCTCGCCGTAACGGCGATATCCGAATACTTATAGCCCGAACGAATAAGCTCGGATATTTCGGCGGCCGCGTTCTCGACCTCGTCGAAAAGATCCGAGGCCCGATATAATTTTATATTCTCGGTTCGATTATTATATACGGAGGAATTATCGACGAAAAGATTCTCGGCAAGAAATCTCATCTCGTCGTTCTTAAATCGTACCTGTTCTCGCAAAACCGTCTTCTTTATCTCTCCCCCTAATTTTTTTATTTTTCCAAGAAGCAGGGCGATATTTTTTTCAACCCCCCACATAGGTTCGTTAGCTCCGTAAAACCCCCCGTTCCCGAGGGAAGAAACCGTAACTTCCGCTCCGCTTTCGAAAAGAGAGCAAAGCACCTCTCTCTCGTTTGCGTTAAAAGTTTTGAATTGATCGGCGAAAACCGCCGTCTCGGAAAGAATTCCGGAAGAAAGTATACTTTTAGAAGCGAGAGTATAGAGATCGTCGGGGTCAAAATACTCTCCCGAAAAAAGACTTTCATAAACGGCGTAAGAACGAGCTATATCGAAAAGCTTTCCGTTATTTTCAGTTTCGCTTATTTTCAAAAAAGTTTCCGCCGAAATCCCCCGACTTTTCAAGAGTCTGAAAGTTTCTGTCACAAGATTTACAAATCTCATATTTTTATATCCATTAGGATAAAACTCAAAAGAAGGAGAAATCTCTTTCACTGATTCAAGCGCCAATATTTTTCTCCCGACATTTCCCAAAACAGTCTCAAAAACTCCTTCGGTTCTTTCAAGAATCAAACGGCAAAATCTTTTGAAAGAATAAATTCTCACATACACCATAAGATTTGAGCCTAATAAAGAAAGGAAAAACTTTTCCGTCGCCAGCGTATACTGGTCCGGAACAAGCACATATATCCTGTTTTCAAATCCCGTCAAGCCCTCCTCGGCTCGATTCAAAGCGAGACTTTTCACTCGCCGAGCGATTTCCGTCGTCTTCCCCGCCCCGCAGTCTCCGTAAACAATCTCAAAACTTTTCATAAACTCTCCAAACTCTCTCGATCTTTCCTAACTATTTGAATTTTTATATATTCAAATCCTCTGCATCTTAATTTAATTCTAAATTTTAATTTGTTAATTTGTTTATTTTTAATATTACATTTTAATTTTCTTAATTAATTTTAAATTTTAATTTAAAAATCTTAACATTAATAAATTTTAACATTAACAATTAATATAATATTGCCAGTCAATATCAATAACAAAATCAATAACAAAAACAATTATCAAACAAACGACAGATTTGATATAAGAATGTCATATCAAACGCTTTTATAACTTAAAAATTTTTTCTCTCTAAATCATTTCTATTTCATTTTCAAATTACGACTTGACTTATTATAATCTACTCTTACCGCTCGTTTTTTTACGGCAAGTTTTATTTTTAAGAAAAAAAATGACGAAAAAAACCAAATGTTTAAATAAAAAGTAAACACCATCTTTCTTTTTCAAACCATCTTTTTTTTCAAAATACAATCAGAATACAAATAATATCATCCGTTTTTAAATCCTCCGATTTCAGTCATATTCCACCGCGTTATCCTTATATAACAAATAAAAAGGAGGAAAAAAACGATTTTTTCATTGTATACCGCGCGACAATGCTGGGAATAATAACATAGGGTAAGTCAACTTTCGCTCTTTCATCATAAAAAAAGAAAGGGCGGGAAAAAAACCTTATGACAAACAGAGTCGAAATTTGCGGAGTAAACACCTCTGAGCTTAAAGTTCTCACCGGAGCGGAAAAAGAAGATTTATTAAAAAAAATAAAAGACGGAGATATGAAAGCGAGAGACGAGTTTATACAAGGGAATCTAAAACTTGTTTTAAGCGTTATTAAAAGATTCTCGAATCGCGGCGAAAATCCCGACGACCTTTTTCAAATAGGATGTATAGGCCTTATAAAAGCGATTGACAACTTTGACATTTCACAAAACGTAAAATTCTCGACCTACGCGGTACCGATGATTATCGGAGAAATACGAAGATATTTAAGAGACAACAATTCGGTCAGGGTAAGTCGTTCGATGAGAGACACGGCGTACAGAGCGCTTTTCGTTAAAGAGAAATTGCAAAAAGAAAACCAAAAAGAACCGACTGTCGAAGAAATCGCCAAGGAACTTGATTTACCGAGAAAAGACGTAGTCATCGCTATGGAAGCGATAGTAGACCCTGTTTCTTTATTTGACCCGGTATATAACGACGATAACGATTCTCTTTATATAATGGATCAAATACACGATAAAACTAGCTCCGACACTAGCTGGATAGAGGAAATTTCTATAAAACAAGCGATCGACGCTCTTTCCGACAGAGAAAAAAATATACTTTCCCTGAGATTTTACCGGGGGAAGACGCAAATGGAAGTCGCGAAAGAAATAGGAATTTCCCAAGCGCAAGTGTCCAGACTCGAAAAAAACGCGTTAACGCAAATCAAAAACTATTTATAAAATTATAATAATCAAAAAAAATATTTTAAATTTTTCTTATATTTCTCTTTATTCCCTCAATAAAATCAATTTTATACCTACGCGAACTATAAAGAGAAAACAAGAAAACGAGAACTTTTTAGAATAAAAAATAAAGAATCGAATAGGAAATATCTAATAATTCAGAATTTAAATAAACACGAAAAAATATTGAAAGAAAAAAATAGAAAAAAATAAAGATTATACAACTTATAAAAAAACGAAAAATGAAATAGAAAAAATAAAATGTATAAAAAATGAAAAAATAAAATAATAGAGCAAAAAAATAAAAAAATAAAATTAATAACAAATTTAAGAAAAAGTGAAAATAATCATAAATATTTGTCGCTCTTTGAGAAATTTATCAAAAACTATAAAAAAAGAAATTATCAATTCTCGCTAAAATAAAAAAATAACTCAAAAATTTCGAACTAAATCGTCTTCATGATAAAAAATGAAGCTTATCCAGATAACGCGCTTTCTTTTCTTTAAAAAATATAAAGAAAAAAAAGAATCCAATCGAATAAAAAAATTCATTTTTTTATCATTTTAAATAAAAAAAGAGTATTTTTATCATTTTAATATTTTACGAATAAATTATACAATAAAGCTTTCTGAAAGTCAAATAAAAAACACATTAAGAAAAAGCATAATTAAAACAAATATAAATTTTAATTCGGAATTGACATTCCGAATTTTTTTTGATAAAATAATGCATAATTATTTACTGAAAGGAAGAACAATCATGTATAATATTATTCCTATGGGAACATTAGGCAGCGGGGAAACAACCGTCTCGAAAAAAAATACGGCAAAAACTCTCGGAAGCGGAGGGCTTGACGTATTCGCGACTCCGGCGATGATTCTTTTAATGGAAAACACCGCGGCGGAGAGTGTAGCTAAGTTTTTAGATGAAAATTTTTCTACCGTGGGAACTAAAATAGATATAAAACATTTATCTCCGTCTCCGATAGGAGCAAAAATTACATGCAATACAAAAGTAATATCGCAAGACCGCGCGAAAATAGAGTTCGAGGTCAAAGCTTTTGACAACGCGGGACTCATAGGAGAGGGAAAACATGAAAGATTTATAATCGATAAAGAAAATTTCATGAAAAAAGCGATGACAAAAAACGACTGATAATTAAATTTTTTCGACTTATAATATATGCCATATTCCCGCAGACAGTATGAATTTTTATAAAATACATATAAAAATAACGACTTTGTTTACCCTACGCCCTCATTCTGTTCTCATTTTTTCCATCCGAAACACAACTTTTTTAATCTCCCGCGCATATAATAGAAATCGGAAAGACTTAATAAAAAATTAAAAAGGAAAAATCATGAGAGAAATCATACAAAAGAATAAAAGCTGTGAGACAAAATATCCTATTTTACTCATACACGGAGTTTTTTTCAGAGACTCGACAAGAATAAATTATTGGGGAAGAATTCCCAAAGAACTTGAAAAAAACGGAGCCAAAATATACTACGGAAATCACCAGTCCGCGGACTCAGTCAAAAAAAGCGGAGAGGAAATCGCCGAAAGAATACGAGAAATTACAGCCCTTACGGGAGCTAAAAAACTAAACCTTATAGCTCATTCCAAAGGAGGATTAGACTGTCGGTCCGCTATCGCTCGATGCGAAATCGCCTCTCTCGTAGCTTCTCTCACAACAATCAATACTCCTCACCGAGGCTGTGCCTTCGCCGACTATCTGTTAAAAAACGTTCCCGAAAAAATTAAAAATAAAATCGCCGATACATACAATTACACGCTGAAAAAACTCGGCGACCCTAATCCAAATTTTTTAGCGGCAGTACAAGACTTAACGGAAGAAAACTGCATAACTTTTAACAACGATATCTCAGGAACCAGCCATACCGAAAACATATTCTGCCAAAGCGTCGGATCCAAACTGATAAAAGCGACTGGAGGAAACTTTCCTCTGAACCTAACCTACCACCTGACAAAAATTTTCGACGGGGACAACGACGGGCTTGTAGGCGAAAACTCCTTTCCTTTCGGGGAAAAATATCTCTTTTTACTCCCTCCGGGGAAAAGAGGGATATCCCACGGGGATATGGTCGACATGAGCAGGAGGAATATAGACGGTTTCGATGTACGGAAATTTTATGTGGAACTCGTGTCAGATCTTAAAGCCCGAGGATTTTAAATAAGAATAAAAAATAAAGATTAAAGATTAAATATCAATGATTAAATATCAATGATTAAATATCAATAATTAAATATTAATGATTAAATATTAAAAAATAAATAAAAGAATGACTAACAAGCATCATATATAACGCAATCAACATAAATATAATTAAGTTGCATAAGACTACGAAAATATCAAATTTTTCATAAAGTTCCCCCGCGTCAGTTTTTTGCTGTCGCGGGGGAACTGTGTATAATATAATATCACGAAAAGAGGAATTACTTAATAATAATATTGCTATCGTCGTCGGAATCAGCGGTAATAGACTCAAAATTGCCGCCTATTATCGTTGTTGTTCTTCCGTTATACGCCGCCGCGTATATAATAGCTCCAGTGTCCTCTGGAATAATAAGATCCGTTTTTTCCAAAGTACAAGTAGCGTCGAAAGGATAAGAAGTGGGATTTGAACGATTACCGACGACCAAAACGGCTACCGGAACCTCGTTTCCGGAGCTCCACATAGAATCGGTATATTGATCATAATTAGTATAAGCGGCGGTACAAGTTAAAGTACTGTTAGTTATATTAGCCGTTCCGCAACGAACTATAACAGCCTGTCTTCCTGCCGTAATCTCCGAATTATCTATATTTAAAGTACCGGGAACATTAAATAAAACGCCGGTACAATCCCCGTTAGAAGGATAGTTCGCGACAAGTTTAGAATTCTTAATATTTATATTCACACTCTTACCGGAAGTATTATCTGCGGCGTTTGTGGAAATACAATAATTATCGTCGGAATAAATTTCGGAATCTATAATTTCAACAGAAGTAACATTAACTCCGGGCTCAACAACGATAGAGCTGCCGCTCAGGTTCAGATTGACGTCCTTTATAGTAAGCGCAGAGTTTTCAAACATTGAGACAGCTACTTTTGAAGAATTAGTAGTTTCCCAACTTACGTCCCCGTTTTCAATAACTAAGGAATCGCCCTCAGAAAGTAAAAGAGCATCGTTTCCAGTAACTTCCAAAGTTTTGTTATTCAAATTTATAGAGGGGTTGTCAACAGATTGAAGCTGAGCCGACGAAATCTCAACATTTTCAGTCAAAACAACGGGCTTCCCATCGGTGAGCGCTTCGACAAGTTCCTCGGAATTTCCGACAGCAACCTGATCCTTGGCCGCGAAAGCGTCGAAGGCGTTAGCAAAAGGATTCTTTTGAACCGCGTACGCGGTAATCGTCAAATCAAGCCCATCTTTAAGAGCTCCTGTCTCGTCTTTCATATCCTCGTTTGTCAAAGCGGCCGAATAAGAAACTTTATTGTCTTTAAGAACCTCAAAATCCTTATTTTCAGCATTAGCCGCCACTTCTCGATACCAAACGTTCTCATATCCGTCCAGCAGAGTCCACCCCTCCGCTATTTCATATGTAACAAGGCCGTTGGTGTTATCGATAATTTCAACGTACGCGTAAGCGTCGACAGTATTGTCCACGGTTACCTTGGGGTCTTTCACTTCTTCCGTACCGGGAATTATCTCATACTGCTGATCCCCGCTTTCTGAAAGGCTCACGAGAACTTTATTCGCGGAGAAATCGTTTACAATGTCTTCGGAGTTGCTTCTCAAATAAGCGAAAGTTCCGCCTCCGATAACTACTGCTACCGCTAACGCCACCGCGATAGCAGTGGTAATTATGCTCTTTTTACTGAGTCTCATTTTATATAACCCTTTCTTAAAATTTTTATCTGATTTTTATTGAACGAAATTTAAGTTATCTGATTTTCAAATCAAATCCATGAACATGGGAGTTAATGAAATGAAATTTATTTAATATTACAAACGAAGCTATCTATAACATTTGGTCTGACAGAAACATAATTCGCTATGTCCTCAATCGGAACTTGAACTCCGTCAACAAAGAAAACGCAATTTTCAATATTGACAGTTGTATTCTCCGCTCTGACAGAAAGCAAATACTGCTCGTTTCCGGTTGTCTGAGTAGCCTCTATACGGCAATCCTTGAAAGTGAAAACACCGTCGTGAGCCCCGAGAGGATCGGGATTCCCGTCAGAATATTCGTTAATTACGACAGTCGCGAACCCGTTCCATATCGGATCATATTGTTTATCATTGATTCCGATAAGAGTACAATTCTCAAAAGTCGCTTTCGTATACGGGGAATGCGTCTGGAAAGCGGCCCAACCCGTAATAACGGTATTTTTCACATTTATTTCCACGTTCTCGTTCGCGCTCGCAATATTTATCGCGTAATAGGTGGCGGACACCGCGGAATCTTCAATGTTTAAAATAACGTCGGAAGAGTCGTAAACCGATATTCCGCGAGTATATGTTCCGGTTCTGGGACCGACAAGATTAACGTCTTTAATGTTCAGAACGACGGGCTCGGTTTCTCCGTTTACATCAATAACTCTCTGGCTATCCCCATCGGGAGAAATCAAATCATAACCGTTTCCGAAAATATAAACCTCACCAGACATCCTCATACTTTCCGGCAAAGAAATATCCGCCGTCATAACGGCTTTCTTCCCCGACTCTATCGCGGAAGAAAGCTCATCCGAAGAGGAGACCTTCGAATAAGAATATTCAAAAGCGGCCAAAGCGTCGGCAAAGCCATCTTTCTGAATCGCGTAAGCTGAGAAAGAGAGATTTATTCCGCTCTTCAAAGTCCCGTCGGAATTAAGCATATCAGAGTTCTCTATAGCGGCGTCGTATGTCACCTGATCGTTTTTCAGCACTGAGAAAGTTTTATCTGTCGCGTCCGCCTCCACTTCGCGATAATAAACCTTCATATGCTCGGTATCCCAACCGGAAAGTAATGTCCATCCGTCTGCCATCTCATATCCGACAAGCCCTTCGGTGTTGTCGATCACAATAGAATAAAGATAAGCCGCCGCAGTGTTACTCACGGTTATTTTTGGGTCCTTACTCTGGCTTGTCCCGGGAACAATATCATATTCGTATCCGGTAGTCTCCGATATCGAAACCGTAACTTGATTAGAGTTAAAATTATTCACAACGTCTTCCGTATTGCCGATCAAATAAGCGAAGGTTCCTCCTCCGACGAGAGTTACCAATGCCAAAAGAGAAGCAAGGCTTACAATTAAAACGTTTTTCTTAGCGAACTTCATATATTTCCTCCTTTTTAAATATCTGAAAAACAATAAATAATAAATAAATTAAATAATATTTCCTTAAATATAAATATATAAATAATACAACACTCAAAATATAAATAATACAAAACTTCTTATCTCATTTTTTCCATATATATTTTATTTCGACACGCGACGTCCGGCAAATTATAAATTTTTCCTTTTTGTCCATGAATAAACGATAATAAAACCGACAAACATTATACTTGTCCATGAATAAAGCCGATAAACCTCATATTATACTTATCGTGATAACCATAATAAGATTTTAATCTTTATAATATTTCTTTCAATATTCAACATAATATTTCTCTAAATATTCAACGGATAAATTTTTTAATAAAACATATTTAATATTTATCTTTTACTAATATTTATCTCTTACGTCAAGGATTTTTATCACGTATTTTTTGCTCTGTTTGAGGGTCGTTTATTTCAAGGTCGTTTTCAAACAAACTTTCAACAGAATTATCAATTTGTTTTTTATCTGATTCTCGTTTTTCTTTTTTTTTCTTTATAACGTTTGCGACAATATCCCATACCAAAGAAAGAGCAAGCACCGAAACTATAATTAAAATAATCGCGACTCTATTTCCTTCCGCCGATACAAAACGAACGAAGGGTCCGAGACCCGGAATTCCGAGAAAGACTTTTCCGACCACATTTTCCCATAAAACAGGGAGATCCTCAACCTCGTTCCCGTCACCTTTCGTTATAAACGACTCGTCGGCGACGTCGATATCGACAACGCGATGAGTCACAAGTATTCCGTCCTCATTCAACACGTAAGTAATAACGTCGCCAACCTCTATCTCCTCAGGAGCTATGGGCTGAACCACAATCAGGGAATCTTCCGGATAAACGGGAGCCATACTCGGGCTGTCAACGGAAAAGATATGCCAACCGAAAATCTTTATTAAAATAAAAATTACCGCCGTAATAACAATGATCGCGGTAAAAAAGGAAGACAAAAAATCCAACGTAATCGCAATCACGTTTTTTACTTTTGGATTAAATTTTCGCATTTCAGTCTACGCCAAAACCCGTTAAAATATCGATATAAAATTTTCCGAAAAACGCGTAAAAAAAATAGAATTCACGAAAACTCGACTCGACAATTAACGTAACTAATCATATTTTTATTTAAAATCCCATATTTTACCGATAAAAAACGTTTTTTTCAGAATAGTTTAGCATAATTTTACATCTTAAATATAGACTCATACATTATATAATTTAAAAAGACAATAATACAAAAAACGACAAAATAAAACAAAAATTCGAAATTAAAAACTTAATTAAATAAAGAATTCGAAAACTCTCCCGTAAAACACATACGAAGAGGAAACTAACTTTAATTTTTTAAAGCCTTTATTTTAGGAAACAACATATGAATCTTTGAACTCAATTATTTTCTTCCGTTTTAACTTTTTTCGCCTCCTATTTACTCTGTCACTTATATTTAACATCGCTTTAATTTTATTTATATTATCATATTATGTTACCTTATTTATACCTTTGCTTTGTTTTATTTTTACATAAATATAGCGTAATACGTAAATATTTTATTATTGTTTTTCACGTATTCTTTACGATAGTTTAATTTAATTCCGACTTTCATATTTTCTTATAAAACTCCAAATTGAAAATAACATAATTTATAAATTAAAGAACGCAATCAATAAAGACAGACAGGAAGAAAAATTAAAAAACAGGAACAGGAAATAATATGATATAAAATAATATGATATAAAATAATATAATAAAAGAAAATAAACGAGAATAAAAGTTTATTCGAACAAAAACACAATATTAAGATAATACAAAAAAAATTATAATACAAAACAAAATAAGATAACAACAAAGAGCAACAAAATAAAAACAAACGCAATTGAAAAAGCTTAAACGCGAAAAAATCAATATAAAAAATCAATATAAAGTAATATAATTAAACTAAAAAAATCACTCATCAAAAACAAAAGATTTAATCCGAGTATATTTCTTTCAGCGTATCTACCACCTGCGCCAAATTTTCTTCGAGAGACGAATAGGAAAAATATACCTCGCCGTCGCATCGAGAAAGCGTTTGAAGATAGGAAATCTCATTTTTTATCTCGTCGGGAGTTTGATACGCGGAGCTGCTCTCTCCCTTATAGGCCGCGATTCCGACATAAAGATCCACGTCGCACCTGTCGCAAAGATCGCTCCACCATTCCGCGATAGGTTCAAAAGGAGCTATTGAGCTGTCTATATGCCAATATATCTGCGGACATATATAATCTACTATTTTATCCTCGACCCATTTTTTTGTGTCGGCGTATACGTCATAATAAGTCTGAGACGTATTTCCAAGACCTTCGACGCCCTCTTCGTTATTCTGCTTTGTCGCCCATATTCCGCCGGGAGAGACTCCAAAGACGACATCCGACGATTTTTCCTTTACCACGTTATGAACTTCCTTTATCAAAGAATTGACATTTTCCCTACGCCAATCGGAAAGAGAAAGACCTCCCCCGTACTTTTCATAAGCATCAGAGTCGTCAAAGGCTCCCTCCTCCGAGGACCCCGACGGATAAAAGTAATCGTCAAAATGTATCCCGTCAACATCATAATTATTTATAAT
>CAJFPG010000212.1 GCA_904398665.1 Candidatus Geddesella stercoravicola
AAAGTCTGGCGAAATGAGCGTTTTCGGATAAAAAACCATACCCCGGATGAATCGCCTGAGCTCCCGCCATGACCGCGGCGCTGATGATTCTGTCCTCATTGAGGTAACTTTCGGAAGGTTCGTTCCCTCCTATGCAATAGCTCTGGTCGGCGAGGGCCACGTGAAGAGCGTTTTTATCGGCTTCTGAGTATACCGCGACCGTCGCCACACCCATTTCCTTACAGGCTCTGATAATCCGAACGGCGATTTCTCCTCGGTTGGCTATCAATATTTTTGAGAACATATTTTACTCTACTCTCCGTCAATATTAATATTTTTGAGAATATAACTTATTTTTCGGTAATCGCGAAAGAGAATTCCGCCGATACGCATAATTTTCCGTCAACTACGACTGTTCCCTCCGCGAAATAAAAAGGATGTTTCGCTCTTTTGATTTTACAACGTGTTTCTATTTTATCCCCCGGCCTCACCGGAGAACGAAATTTGACGTTGTTGAGACCGGTGTAAACCGGCAGCTTCTCTTCTGTTATATTATCTTTCATCAACACACAGGCCGACTGCGCTAAAATCTCGCATAAAATAACTCCCGGAACTATCGGGTTATCGGGGAAATGACCTCTTAAAAAGAATTCGTCACCCCGAACGGTATAATGGCCGACAGCCTCTCCGTTCACATATTCCGCGTCGTCTAAAAGCAACATATCATCTCTGTGAGGAAGGATTTTCATAATTTCTTCTCTGTTCATTTTTACCTCTTCATGCGGAACAATTCTGTGCCGTATTCAACGACTTGCCCGTTCGTAACGCAGATTTCAGAAATAACTCCGTCTTCTTCCGCCGTAATTTCGTTCATGAGTTTCATCGCCTCTATTATGCAGAGGGTTTGGCCTTTTTTAACTCTGTCTCCAATCGCGACGTAAGGGTTCGCGTTTTCGGCGGGAGCGGCGTAAAAAACTCCGACAAATGACGATTTCACGCTGATATAATCGGCGTCTTCTTTCTCTTTTGAAACGATAGGGGCAGGGGAGACGGAAGGCTCTACGGCGACGATTTCTTTTGCCACGGCAGGGGCGCGTTCGAGGCGTACTTTTTTATTGTCTTCCGTAATTTCAAGTCCCGTGAGGTCCAATTCTCTCATCAGTTCCGCGTATTTACGTATATCTGTCTCTCTCATAGATTACACCTTTCTGAAAGCGAGGCAAGCGTTGTGACCGCCGAACCCGAGCGAGTTTGACAAAGCCAAAGTGATATTCGCTTTCACCGCGGTATTAGGCACGCAATTAAGGTCGCACGCCTCGTCTTGCTCTTTTAAATTTATAGTGGGAGGGATAATTCCCTCGTTCAAAGCGAACAGACAAGCGAGAGCCTCGATGGCTCCGGCCGCGCCGAGCATATGCCCCGTCATAGATTTAGTAGAACTGACGTAAGCTTTTTTCGCCGCATCTTCTCCCATCGCTTTTTTTATCGCGACGGTTTCTATCGCGTCGTTCATCGGGGTTCCCGTTCCGTGAGCGTTTATATAAACGATATCTTTTTCCGAGTATTCGGCCTCTTTCATCGCGTCTTTCATCGCTTGTGCCCCGCCTCTCGCCTCGGGATGAGGCGCTGTGATATGATAGGCGTCGCAAGTCGAGCCGTAGCCGCAGACCTCGCCGTAGATTTTCGCTCCTCGAGCTTTCGCTCTCTCGTATTCTTCTAAAACGAAAGCGACGGATCCTTCTCCGATAACGAAACCTCCTCTGCGTCTGTCAAAGGGCAAAGACGCGGCGTCAGGATCCTCTGATGTGGACAATGCCTGCATGTTCGCGAAACCGGCTATGGCGGATGGGCAGATGGCCGCTTCCGACCCTCCCGTGATAACGGCGTCGGCGTAGCCGTGACGAATCATTCTCAAAGCCTCTCCTATCGCGTTCGATCCTGAGGCGCAGGCTGTGACAGCCGGCATCGCCGAGCCTCTGCAATCGTGCTTTATAGCTATCATTCCCGCCGCCATATTGGAGATCATCATGGGGACAAAAAGGGGAGAAACTCTTCGAGGCCCCTTTTCAAGCATCTTTGTGTGCTCGATTTCGAAAGTTCTTATTCCCCCGATTCCGGTTCCGAACATGACCGCGAACCGCTCCGGCTCCACCGTCCCTTCTATTTTGCTTTCGTCAACCGCTTGTTTAGCGGCGGCGACGGCGAATTGAGCGTAGCGATCGGTTCTCAATGTCTCGTTTACTTCCAAATATTCTTTCGGGTCGAAATCTTTTACTTCCGCTCCGAGCTTGGATTTGAGATTTGACGTATCGAAAAGGGAAATAGGAGCTATTCCGTTTTTCCCGGATTTTAAGTTATTCCAAGTATCTTTGACATTGTTTCCGATAGGCGTCACGGCGCCGACTCCGGTAACAACGACTCTTCTGTTTTCGTTCATGTCTTATCCTCCTTACATCGCGATTCCGCCGTCGACTCTCAAAACTTCGCCCGTCACATATTTTGCGGTTACTAGATAGCTTACGGCTTCCGCGACGTCTTCGACGTCGCCCATATGTCCGAGCGGAATCATTTTGAGCAACGGATTATCAGCGTGGGTTTCGGTCATATCGGTAACTATAAATCCGGGCGCCACGGCGTTGCACCTGACTCCTTTTGGCGCCAGTTCTTTGGCGATTGTTTTAGTGAGTCCTATAAGCCCCGCTTTTGAGGCCGCGTAATTACATTGTCCGGCGTTTCCTATAAGTCCGGCGACAGACGAGATATTAACGACACATCCCTCACGGTTTCTTATAAAAAGCCCGGCGGTATGCCTTATCATATTAAAGGCTCCTTTTAGATTTACCTCGAGAACTCTGTCAAAATCTTCCTCGCTCATCATCGCGGCGAGGCCGTCTTTCGTAATTCCCGCGTTATTTATTAAAATATGTACCGTGCCGAAATCAGTTTTTATTTTCGCTATTGTTTCTTTTACTTCCGTAAAGTTCGAGACGTCACATTTATAAGTTCTTGCTTTTATTCCGTAATTTTTTTCGCAATATTCTTCAACGTTTCTCGCCGCGGAGTCGTTTCCCGAGTAGATTACGGCGATATTTGCCCCGAGAGAAGCGAGTTTTTGCGAGACCGCTTTCCCTATTCCTCTTGATCCTCCCGTAACTACCGCGACTTTTCCGTTTAATATGTTTGACACTGCTCTACCTCCGCTAAATACTCGACCGTCGTGAAAGCTTTTACTTCGTTATCGATCTTTTTTGTCATATTCGTAAGCGTCTTTCCCGGGCCTATCTCTATAAAAGTATCGATTCCGTCGGAAATCATATTTCGAATAATTTTTTCCCATCGCACAGGACTGCAAATTTGTTTTGAGAGCAACGTTTTTACGTCCGAGCCGTAAGGTGTCGCCGTCATGTTTGAATAAAGAGTGATATTTCCGTTTTTTATTTTATTTTCTTTTTCCGCTTTTTCTATCTCTTTTTCAAATGCCTCGGAGGCTTCTTTCATAAAAGGAGAGTGGAAAGCCCCCTTGACTTTTAAAGGAATCGCTCTGCCTCCTGCGGCTTTAACTTCCGAAGCGAAAGCGGGCATTTCGGACGATAGTCCCGAAACTGTAATTTGGCCGGGGCAATTAAAATTTACGGGATATATATTTTGATATTTCCCGCAGATTTCTTCGACTTTCTCGGAAGTCAACTTGACAATCGCTGCCATTGAAGTGTCGAATTTTTCAGCTTCTCGTTGCATCAATTCGCCTCTTTTGCAAACGAGAGAGAACCCCGTTTCGTTGTCAAAAATCCCGACAAACGTTGCCGCGGCGACTTCTCCCAGCGAAAACCCCGCCGCCGCTGAGGGCACGATTCCTTTTTCTTTCAATACGGACGCCGCGGCGAGCTCTGTCGCGAAAAGACAAGGCTGCGTGTTTTTTGTTTCTTTTAGTTCTTCCTCCGTGCCGTTAAAGCACATATCGGATGTTCCCGGACGAAGTCTGTCGCACATATTATAAATTTCCGCCGCGACGGTATACTTTTCTTTTATATCCTTTCCCATTCCGGGGTATTGATCTCCCTGTCCTGAGAAAACAAACGCTATTTTACCCATTGCGGCGCCCTCAGGAGGATAGGTTCTGCCTCCTCCGTAACTTCCTTTATTATTTCAGCGGCGGGTTGTTCTTTTTTTACCATCGCCGCTATTTGTCCCGCCAGAAAACAGCCTTTTTCGTTGTCTCCTTCTTGAACCGCGCGTCTGAGCGCTCCGGTAGCGAGGGCCTCTAAGTCTTCATCCGACATTCCGCCGTATTCCGCTTTGGAATAATCTCTGGCGAATTGCGTTCTGAGACTTCTGACAGGATGCCCCAAACGTTTTCCCGTTACCATGGTGCAAAGGTCCGTGGCTTTAAGTATTTTTTCTTTATACGACGGGTGAATGGAACATTCCTCGGCGCTCAAAAAACGAGTTCCCATCTGTACTCCGCAAGCCCCCAACATAAAAGCGGCGGCCATTCCTCTTCCGTCGGCTATTCCTCCCGCCGCTATTACAGGCAGAGACGTGGCGTCGCACACTTGCGGAACCAGGACCATAGTCGTGAGTTCTCCGACATGTCCTCCGCTTTCCCCGCCTTCCGCGATAATCGCGGTGGCTCCGAGTCTGGTCATAAGCTTTGCCATAGCTACCGAAGCCACGACGGGAATTACTTTAATTCCGGCGTCCTTCCAGCTTTTCATATATTTAGACGGATTGCCCGCTCCGGTAGTGACAACCTCCGCTTTTTCCTCGATTACTATTTTTGCGACGTCGTCCGCGAAAGGACTCATCAACATAATATTTACCCCAATGGGGTTAGATGTTATTTTTCTGGCGATTTGAATTTGTTCTCTGACATAGTCTCCGGGAGCGTTTCCCGCCGCTATAATGCCGAGACCGCCGCCTTCTGAAACGGCGGCGGCCAGCTTTCCGTCAGCGATCCAAGCCATGCCGCCCTGAAAAACCGGATATTTTATACCCAGTATCTCGCAAATCTCTGACTTTATCATAGCTTAACCCTGCTTGCTTTGGATAAATTTATCCAGATCGTCTATCGTTTCAACTTTCTGGTCGAGTTCTATTTCGATTCCGATTTCGTCCTCTAAATTCATAAGAAGCTCTACTGTATCCAAAGAGTCGATTCCGAGTTCGGAAAATTTGCTCTCGGGCTTAATTGTCGAAATATCACACCCGGTGCGTTCCGAAACGATTTTAGCGATAGCGTCAAAATACATTTTTAATGCCTCCAAAATTTTATTCAAACAAATTTTTTTGCTTGTTAAATTTATTATACTGAAAAAACTGTTCCGCGAGAATTCCGGAAGAGTTCCTTACGCGTTCCAAAAAAATGAAAAAAATGTAAATTTTTTTTATTTCTTAGTTTGTTGTTTTTATTTTTCTTGATTTTTTTATTTTATTACTCTTATTTTTCGGAGATAAGTTTTTCTTTTTTTTGATTCGATTTATTTTGTCTCGTTTTGTCTCGCGTAAATAATAAGTGAAAATTACGCTAAAATATTGCAATATTATTATTTTTTGTGTCGTATTTTTGTTATATTGTTATTTTTTATTGAAAAAGAGATAGCAAAAAAATATGTCTCTATATGTTATGAGAATACGTGATTTGTTTTTTTTCGGATATCGGTTTGAAAGTTTATAGTGAAAAATTTTAAAATAAAAAAGGCCTGTATAAAATAAGAAATTGTATTTTCATAAAATTAAAATTTTCAAAAAATGTTTAAGATAAAATCGTAAAAACCTGGTTTATATTTACAGTACGAGTCTCTATTAAGAACGGTTTTTCTATTTTGATATTTGGCGGTAAATTCGATAACTTTCTGCTTGTATTGAATAAAAGTATTCTAAAATCATTGTTTTTCTTGCATTGTTCTTTTGCTGAGAATATATTGAAAAAGTGAAAACTTTTTTTTAATTATGTGTTTTATCAATTGACAAAAAAAAATAACTACGTTATACTGTATTCAGTTAGCAAACGCTAACCGAATATGAGTCGTTTTTTTTTGCTTTCTTGGTTTGCATAGGCTAACTTAAAGAGGCGACGAGAAAAATGAAATGAGACTTATGAAAATGATTTAATGTAGTTTAATAAAGCAAAATGCTTGTGGAAGCAAATTTAATAAAGCTAATATAATAGTTTGTACTTAATAGATTAAATAAAATAATAAACAGTTAAGAATTAAAATAATTAAATAGATTTAATGAAAAAATAAAGATTACAAAACAAAAACAGTTGTTTAAAAGTTATAATTATAATATTCCATTTTTTATAATGTTTAAATATTTTTTTATATATTATTTGTTTAGATTTATGTTCAGATTTTTTTTGCTTTATTCGGGCTTTTAAGATTTTTTAGACGCGACGATTGATTTTTTTAATTATAACGGGGGGGGGGTATTTGTTATCTTTGTTAATATTATTCGTGTGATTAATATTATTCGTTTTCGATTGTGATTATTATTTAAATTTAGAGATTGTAAAACGCTTATTCGGGAGATGCTGGGAATATAAGTCGAAAGGCCGTGAAGGCCGGTATTTTTGACAAGATGCCGACATGAAATACGATGTTGAATTATGCCGACCAACAACTTTGATAATATGCCGTCTGTTAAAGGCGTTATGGGATTTAAATCTTAATGAAAAAGATGTAAAAAAGGAAGGAGATTTGAAAAGATGATTAACAAACGACTTATCGGAATTGTTCCGGAAAGTAAAAAGTATATAGTCGGAAACGTTATCTTTCAATGGTTTTCTCTTGCCGCTAATGTCGCGATGATATGGAGCGTTACTTTCTTTATTGGGAAATTATTTGAGAAGAAAGCCGATTTCACAAATATAATCGTAACTTTCGGCGTTTCTGCCGCGGCCGTTATTATTCGTTATATTTGTTCTGTATTCTCAAATAAAATGAGTTATTTATCCTCAAAAACGGTTAAAAAATCTCTCAGAGAGATGATATATAAAAAATTATTGAGACTTGGTATTTCATATAGAGAAAAGGTCAATACGTCGGAAGTCGTTCAAGTTTCGGTCGAAGGCGTCGATCAACTTGAAGTTTATTTTGGCTCGTATCTTCCGCAATTTTTTTACGCGATGTTGGCTCCTTTGACTTTGTTTATTGTTTTAAGCTTTATAAACGTTTTTTGCGCCGTCATGCTTTTGATTTGCGTACCGCTGATTCCTGTATCTATCGTAGCCGTTCAACGATTCGCGAAAAAGCTTCTGTCGAAGTATTGGGGACAATACACGACTCTTGGCGATACTTTTCTTGAAAATCTTCAAGGCATGACCACTTTGAAAATTTATCGGGCCGACGGATTTAAGCAAGAGGAAATGAACAGAGAATCCGAAAAATTTCGCCGAATTACTATGAAGGTTTTAACGATGCAGCTTAATTCGGTTACTATTATGGATTTGATAGCTTACGGAGGAGCCGCTCTCGGCGTAATTCTGTCCGTAACTCAATATTCTTCCGGTAATTTGAGTTTCTCTCAATGTCTTTTTATCATTCTTATCTCCGCCGATTTCTTTATCCCAATGAGACTTCTCGGATCTTTTTTCCATGTCGCGATGAACGGTATGGCGGCAAGCGACAAAATTTTTCGACTTTTATCTCTTCCCGAGCCGGAAGAAAAAACAGAGGAAGTTCCGTCAAGTCTGTTTATTAAATGCGAGGGACTTCGTTTCTCTTATAAAAAAGATCGAGAGATACTTCAAGGAGTGGATATGAGTGTCCCGGATGGGAGCTTTATTTCTATCGTAGGCGAGTCGGGCTGCGGTAAATCGACGGTGGCGTCGGTTCTTATGGGAAGAAATAAAGGATATTCTGGTTCTGTAACTATCGGTGGAAAAGAAATAAGGGAATTAAATGAGGAAAGTTTGATGAGAAACTTTACATATGTAGGTCATCGAAGTTATCTTTTTCGGGGTACGGTTCGCGATAATCTTATTATGGGGAACCCCAACGCCTCCGACGAGACCTTGTGGAAAGCTCTTGAAAGGGTAAAGATGTCCTCTTTTTTAAAAAATGAAAAAGGGCTTGATACATATCTTGCGGAAACAGGATCAAATCTTTCGGGTGGCCAATGTCAGCGACTCGCCTTAGCCAGAGCCTTGATTTACGACAGCCCGGCGTATATATTTGACGAGGCGTCTTCCAATATTGACGCGGAAAGCGAAAATTATATAATGAACGAAATTTTGAAACTCGCGAAAAGCAAGACCGTTATTTTGATTTCTCATCGTCTTGCAAATGTAGTAAACTCCGATAAGATTTACGTTATGGATAACGGAAAAGTTATTGAAAACGGAACTCATAATGATTTGATAGAAAAAAACGGATTATACGCAAACTTATGGAACTCTCAATTCGAGCTCGAAAATTACGGAAAGACTGAGGAATAAAAAATGAGAAATAATATCGAGATTTCTACTGAAAGAAAAACGGATATTTCAATAAAAAACACGAAAAAGAAGCGGGATAAAAAACAGAGTGGAAATCACGGCGGTTTTTACGTTATGACACGTCTTATAGGCTTGATAAAACCTCTTCTTTTGTTTATGATGTTGGCGATTTTCGCGGGACTCCTCGGTCACCTTGCGGCTTCTTTTATTACGATTCTCGGCGTTTTGGCCGTGGCGAATATTCTTGGTTTTAGTCTTTCTGTTTCTATTACGACAATTTTTATTTTAGTATGTGTTCTCGCTCTTTTACGGGGAGTTCTTCGCTATGCGGAGCAGGCGTGTAATCATTTTATAGCGTTTAAATTGCTGGCGTTGATTCGCGATAAAGTGTTTCGCGCTTTGAGAAAACTTTGTCCGGCGAAACTGGATGGAAAAGATAAAGGCGACCTTATATCGGTGATAACTTCGGACATAGAGCTTTTGGAAGTGTTTTACGCGCATACCGTTTCTCCCGTCGCGATAGCTTGTTTTTTCTGTTTTATAATATGCGTTTTTATCGGCAGTTATAGTATTGTCTCCTCGTTTATAGCTCTTGCCGCGTATCTGACTGTCGGAGTCGTTATCCCAATCGTGACATCAAGGATTAGCGGAGATATCGGCAAGAAATTTCGTTCCGAATCGGGAGGTTTCTCGGGTTTTATTCTCGACAGTCTCAGAGGCCTTCCCGAGATTTTACAATATAACTCGGGGAAGGATCGGCTGTATGAGATGAACAGACGTGTCGATGATCTTTCTTCATGTGAAAAAAAGATGAGAAACATATCGGGGGTAAATCAGTCTGTCACAAATACCGTTATTTTATTTTTTGACCTTTTAATGTTATTTACATCGGCAACGTTATATTATAACGGAAGAACAGACTTTCTCGGAGTATTGGTTCCGACGGTCGCTCTTATGAGTTCTTTCGGACCTGTTATCGCTCTCGCGAATCTTGGAAGTACTTTACAAAATACTTTTGCGGCCGGGGATCGCGTTTTAGATATACTTGACGAGAGGCCATCTGTTGAAGAGATTGTCGGGGGTAAACAAATTTCTTTTAAGAATGCTTCCGTGCAAAACGTTAGTTTTTCTTACGAGGATGAAATGATTCTTGAAGACGTCTCTGTTGATATCCTGAAAGGTTCCATAGTAGGAATTGTCGGCAGGAGCGGAAGCGGGAAGTCGACTCTTCTTAAACTTCTTATGCGATTTTGGGAAGTGGATAAAGGAAGAGTTTTATTGTCGGGAGTAAATGTGAACGAGATTGATACCGGGAATCTTCGCGATATTGAGAGTTTTGTCACCCAGGATACTCACTTGTTTCATGACAGTATCAGAAATAACTTAAAAATCGCAAGGAGGGACGCTACCGACTCGGAAATAGAGACGGCGTGTAAAAAAGCCTCGGTCCATGATTTTATTATGACTCTTCCGAAGGGATACGATACTGCCGTAGGGGAGCTTGGAGACACTCTTTCGGGAGGGGAAAAACAGCGTATAGGGTTGGCGCGAGCGTTTTTACATAATTCGGATCTTCTCTTGCTCGACGAGCCGACAAGCAATCTTGACAGTCTTAACGAGGCGGTTATTCTCAAAGCCCTCAAAGAGAGTAGGGATAATAAAACCGTTGTGTTAGTTTCTCATCGTAAGTCGACAATTAGAATAGCGGAACGGACTTATTCTGTCGAACGCGGGAGATTGAGCTGATGTCGGTAAATACTGAGGCAAAGCGAGCTCGTGAAAAAAAGACGGTTTCTTTGATGATATCTCTTTACTGTAAAAAGAAACATGGCGTAAGACATGGATTGTGTCCCGAATGCTCAAAACTTAACGCTTACGCGAACTCTCGCAGCGATAAATGTCCGTTTATGGAGAGCAAAACTTTTTGTTCGAATTGCAGAGTGCATTGCTATAATCCCGAAATGAGAGCAAAAATACGTGAAGTTATGCGATTTTCGGGACCTCGGATGATATTTCGCCATCCCGTATCCGCGATTTTTCATGTAATAGAAACAAAAAAAGAAAAGAAACGATTGGAGAAAAAATATAATGAAAATTAAGAAAACAATTTATATAGTTCTCGGGTGTATAGGCGTTGGCCTCGGGGCTGTGGGAGCGGTTCTTCCTCTTCTTCCGGCTTTCCCTTTTCTTCTTTTGGCCGCTTTTTGTTTCGCTAAAAGCTCTGAAAGATTACATAATTGGTTTATCAACACGAAGCTTTATAAAAAGAATCTTGAAAGCTATGTGAAGGGAAAGGGAATGACCTGGTCGACAAAAATTCGAATAATGATTACAGTTACTGTTTTAATGTCTATCGGTTTTGTTTTAATGATGCTGAAATCCTTGTATATTCCCTGCGCCGTTCTCGGTTGCGTCTGGGTTTTCCATATCATTTATTTCGTTTTTGGAGTAAAGAATTTGAGAGAAGAAAAGAACGATTGAGACGACAATATGATTAAAAATACTGTAAGAGATTTTATCGATAAAACTTATTCAAATACTTTTGAGAAAAGGGATTGTAATCATTTCGATACAGTCGGCGATAAAATAATTAAGAAAAATATTGACGCCGATATTTTCAGATATTCGGACGCCGATATTAGATATTTTCCCCGAGCGGGGAATAGTCATTCTGGTATAAGAACTTATACCGTATTCCCCGGAATTGAGTTGACATATGATTTCGCGGACACTGAAAAAGCTCGTATAGGTTCGGGGACAGAGGGAAATTTTATCGAGATTCGTTATTGTCGCCAAGGCAAAATTGAGCGAAAGTCTGAAAATGAATTTTTTTGCCTTATGCCGGGAGATTTTTCAATATCGATAAAAAAACGGGGGAAAAGAAAAGAAGAGTACAGCTTTCCTCTTAGCCATTATATCGGAATCACTATTGTGATAAATATCGATATTGTTCCCGAGTGTTTTTCGTGTTTTTTAGACGATGTGAACGTTTATCCTGTTCAGGTTGCGAGAAAGCTTTGCGGGGAGAAGGAATATTTTATTCTTCGATCTCAATCGTCTATGGAAATAGAAAGGATTTTCTCGGATTTTTATTTTGCTCCGGAGAAATATAAAAGCGGCTATTTTAAGGTGAAAATCTTGGAGCTTTTGCTGCTGTTGAGCGAAGTTGGCACAAAAGAAAACGCGGCCTTATCTTTGTCTTTATCTTGCTGTCAAGTGAGTCTCGCGAAAAAAATCGCGGCTTATTTGTCTTCTAATACTAAATTAAAAATAAATACGGCGGAGTTATCAAAAAGATTTCATGTCTCTCAATCTCATTTGAGAAATACGTTTAAAAGCGTGTATGGTATTCCTATTTATTCTTACGCCAGAATTCAGAAAATGAGAGCCGCCGAGTCTATGCTAACTCATACGGAGCTTTCAGTTATGGAGATAGCTTTTGAATGCGGTTATGATAACGCGAGTAAATTTTCCTCCGCTTTTCGTGAAATTACGGGGATGTCTCCCATCGAATATCGAAAAAAACGATATGGATTTGTGCCGTCGGGAGAAAATTGGGAGGAGTCGTTTAAAAATATTGTTTAACGATTTTTATGCTTTTTAGAGTGTTTGGCGATTTTAGTTATTGATTTAGATATTAATATGTTTTTACAGAAAACTTTATGGATTGTTTTGTTTCGGGATTGAGTTGTTTGTTCTATTTTTATTATATTTAGTAATATTTTTTTCTTTTTTCCCTTTTTTATGATTTGAGGAAAATTAATTTTATATTTATACGAAATTTATACGAATTTTTTGACATTTTTAAATGTCGTTGTTTTGGATTGTTTTTTTGTCGTTTCAGAGTGGATTTTGAAAAAATATTGATATATAATAATATAGGTTAAGAATTGTTCAAATGGCGGAAAGTATCTTTATTCAGAAAAAAAAATCTTTTTAATAATATAAAAAATGTCGTAATGAAAAATTTAATTGTAATATAAAAACTTGAAAGCAAATAAGATTATAAAATATTTTTTTAAATATTAAGCTTAATTTAAATTCAAGAAGCCTTTTTTTATTAAAAATGGTTTTAATATTTTATGAGATTATTTATTAAAATTATTTTTATGGGCTAATTCAATCGAAAATTATTTTCTATTGAAAATTACTTAAAATTTAAGAGTTTATTTTTTATATATGTTTTTTAATATATATTTTTAAAATTTTAATTTTTATTTATTTTATTTCTTTTTTTTTGCTTTTAGTTAGCATAAGCTAACTTATTTGAGGAGGGGAGTTTGATGTCAGAAGAGATAATTATTAGATATTGTTCTCCTACTCTCGCGGGCCTGAAAACCGGAAATATGTTTACATGTTATTTTTCTGACGAAAAAGAAGTTTATTCTGCGGTTCGGAATTGGAATCTGCGTCTTGGAAAGAAAGGGGTTCGTTTTTTGCCTTTGTGTCTTCGAGGTAACAGAGCTCTTATTTATGTTTATCGGCCTTCTTTTCTTTCGCGAGATCTTCAAAGGGAAAATGTTTGTTCTTTACTTATGGAGCATGGATACGGAACTGAAAATCAGGGCGAATGTGTAGCGAGATTAAGAAGAAGGTTTGACGAAGGTTCCGAATTTCCGCATGAGATAGGGCTTTTTCTCGGTTATCCTCCGGAGGATGTTCGAGGGTTTATTGAAAAAGGCGCCGACTCGTTTAAGTATGCGGGGCTTTGGAAAGTTTACGGGGACGTTGATTCCGCGTTGAAGACTTTCGCTAAATACAAAAAATGCGCGCGGATATACAAAATTCTCTTTTCAAAAGGCCGTTCCGTTGACAGACTAACGGTCGTGGGATGACGGTTTGTTTGTATTTTTACAAATATTAATGTGTTTATTAATGTGTTTGAGTTAATATTGGTTTATACGCTAATATTTATCCTTTGAAAACGGTAAATATTTATGTTAGATATATGGCTGGTATCAGTTTATATATAAGATTTTTTAGTTTATATTTTAATTTATTTAATATTTATTTTTAGAGGAAAGGTGATATCAATGAGTAAAATAGCAGTTGTTTATTGGAGCGGGACAGGAAATACCGAAGCGATGGCGCAAGCGGTCTCCGACGGAGCGAAAGCGGCGGGGGCGGAAGTTGTCTTAATGACTTCCGCTGAATTCGACGCTTCTATGATGGATTCTTTCGACGCGATAGCGTTCGGTTGTCCTTCTATGGGGGTCGAGGTCTTGGAAGAAGAGGAGTTCTCTCCGATGTTTTCCGCGTGTGAGCCGAACCTTTCAGGGAAAAAAATCGCTCTCTTCGGTTCTTATGGTTGGGGAGACGGGGAATGGATGAGAAATTGGGAGGAAACTTGTAGGAATGACGGAGCAGTTCTCGCTTGTGATTTCGTTATTTGTAACGGTGCCCCGGATGAGGAAGCGATCACCGCTTGTAACGCTCTCGGAAAGGCTTTGGTTTAAGTTTGCCTTTTTTTATATGAAAATTCGGCGTTTATTCTTTAATTTTTAAAGGTCGGGATTTTTGATGTATATTTGTATAAAGATTTGTTAGTTTGGCGCTACTGTTGATTTAAAATATCTGTTTACATCTTATATCTCGGTAGATATTAAAATTTATCGACTCTGATTTTTTTTAATTTTAAAGCTCCGGCCGATTCTGTTAATATAATTTCGGTTGACATTTTAAAAGTTTATATAAATTATTTTTTTTGAATAAGAACTTAATTTTATGCTGTCTCGTATGTGATTAGATTACGGTGTTTTCTTTTATTCAGGACGATCCCGTTGTTAACAGTACCTCGTATACCGTAATCCCCGGATATTACGATTCCGAGGGCATTCGTCAGGACGCGGCGTATACTGTCAGCTCCGATACCGCTCTTGATAATAACGGTCAGAGCGTTAATTATGTTGATTCTATGACTTTCCCTGTAAGCGACTATGCCGATACTTATACTCTTTGGCTTTATGTTAATAGTAACGTAATGGGTTGCCAATTCGGAGACGGAAGCGGGCTCGCGGGTTCCAATATGCCCGGTTCCACTACGGCGTATAAAGCGATTTTGACTATCGATTGGTCTTCGGCCTCTAAGATTGCTGAACCGGACGAGAGCTCAAATCAGAGCGCTGACGTCGAATATATCGTCGACGGGGGTTATGAGGTAAAAATTCCCTCGACTATCACGGTAGATTCCGCCACCCAAAAAGGGAATTATACTATAACTGCCGAGAACTTCGTGATAGGGGAGAATTCTTATGTGACAGTTTCTTCTCCTGAAAGCGGTTCTCTTTCCAACGGTTCGGATACACTGTCTTTCACAAATACGCTTGAAAGCGGGAATCTAACCTCTTCCGGAGATACTCTTTCCGGTACTATTGAGGTGACCGATCTTCCCGTGAATCCCGGGAAATATACAGGAACAATTA
>CAJFPG010000213.1 GCA_904398665.1 Candidatus Geddesella stercoravicola
CATAGCCTCGGCTTCGACCACAGACATTCCGAACCCCTCTCTGTGACTCGGCAGGATAAACACGTCCATTGCCGCGATATGTTTTTCAACGTCCGAAACTCGTCCTGTCTTAATTATTTTATCGTTTTCGTCAAAATATTTTAAAAGTTCGGGAGTTATTGTCTCTCTTTTTTCAATAGGCCCGACGAACATGAGTAATAAATTTTTATATTGTTTCTCAAGCTCTCGAAAAGCTAAAAATAATTCGTTACAGCCTTTTTCCGCTCCGAGACGACCGACAAATCCCAGGATCACGGCGTCTTCGGGGATATTATATCTGTTTTTTATCTCCGCGGAATATTCGGTCTTTCTTTCAGCGTCATATTTTGAGAGATCGACTCCTTTGGCGCTGCCGTTCCATATTACCTCGCTTTTTTTATCGTCGTACAGTTTCTCTTTGCGGCAAAATTCAAGATTTCCTATGCTGTCCGGCTGAACGATTGTAGAAAGACGGCAAGTGGTTTTTTCCAAAAATTTGTAAAATGTTCTTTTTAATCCTCGGCTCGTGACATAGACCATTCCCCACTGACAGTAAAGCCTTATGGGGATACCCGCTCTCTTTGCCGCGATACTTCCGTAAACGCTCGCGTTAGGAGTGGAATATTGAACCATGTCGAAATTGTTTTCTTTAAATAATTTTTTCAGTTTGAGAATGCTTTTGATTGATTTTGTTATATTTGCCCCTCTCGGAAAATCGATCGGATAGGCGACGACGTTATTATATTCGTCTTCGAGTTTTTTCGCGTAATCTTGCGTCATATTGCATACGATCGTGACCTTTACTCCGAGTTTTTCGTATTCCGGGAGAAATTGTTTTATCCAATTATCGATAGAAGACGACATTGTGGTCATTATACAGATTTTTTTTTCTTTCAATTTTTTTCGTCCTTTTGCTTAATTTTTCGGTAAAATATTGTTCTGTAAAAATAAAAAATTTTTTCTATCCAGATTCTTGCCGGGGGAAAGTATAGATTTCGTATATCGACATTGGCTTCAAGAACTTTTTTATTTTTATATGCTATTATTTGTTTGTGGACGGAATCATTTTTTCGTTCCTGTTTCGGAAACGCTAAGAACGTTTCGAGTATTTTTCTGTTGTTCATCGGCATTGTAACTCGGTGATATATTTGTTGAGATGAGGTGACCGACGTTCCCCACGCGCTCATTCGTATTTCCCAATAAAACATATCCGGGTGATCAAAATTAAAAAGAGGTTTTTCGATACCTATTTGTCTCATGAAATCATGATAAGTTCTGTCCGACCATTTTAAAAGTTTAGGATGTCCAAAGAATCTTGTTTGAAAAATACTGAAATGTCTTTCGGAAAGAGTTTTCGGCATTTTTATTTGATATTTTCTTTCTAAAAAGACTCTTGCGACTTCTGAGGCCCAACTTTTCAGCTCGATATCGTAGGCGTCGAGATTATGAAGAAAGATATATTTTTGGATCTCATGGTCGGCGAGGTTGACAAAATAACTCGTGTTGTGTTGCAGGAGTTTTTTCAAAAAATCAAAGTCCGATATTTCTTCATTTGTTTCCGGAATTTTATAAAATGTATGTTTTAGCCCAAGTTTTTCGCAAATCTTTTTAGCGCCTTCCGCGTCTGTGAACTCACGGGGCTTGGACGCGAAGCTGAAATAGCTGAATTTATCATATAAACCGTTGGCACAGGCAAGAGTCGTTTTACTGTCGGTTCCGCCCGATAAAGATATGGCTCGCCTTTCCCATTTTTTCGAGCAGCATTCTATTCCGTTGTGAATAAGGTCTCCTATTTTCTCGATCGCTTTCCTTTTTTCTTCTTCCGTTTTGAACTCAGGGTGTGGCCGTAGCGGGTAAAACCTTTTAATAACGAAGTCTCGGTCGTATTCGAGATACAGATTCGCTCCTAACCTTTTTATTTCTTTATATGGAGTAAGATTTCCCGGTAAATATCGGTTTCCGATATTATAGCACTTTGATATGATAAGCTTTTCGACCGTTTCATCTATTGTCAATTTTAAAATATCGGCAATGAGTTGAGGGTGTTCCGCTATATATACGTATTGGTTTTCGCTTTTCGCAAAATACGCTCCTGTAAGACCGCAGGAATCTTGACAAATTATGAGTTTGTCTTTATCTATAGTGATTATTACGTGAAGTCCCGTGAACTCGCTTATTTTATCAAAGTATTTTTCAAGTCTTGTGTCTTTGACGCTTTTACACTCGGCATAGATTTTTATGAGTTCTGAGCAAAGCTCGTTTTCATCGTATTTCATATCGAAGGGATTGTAGGCGTGACCGACAATAACGGTGTATATATCATCTCTTCTTTGTATGTAAAACGTCTGTTTTTCTTAGACATAAAGATTATATTTGCCGAGTTCGACATGCTTCCATTTATCATAGAACGGAAATTCTTTGGTGTTTAATATTTCACTGTCTGTCAGAAGATAGCCTCTTCTGAAAAGCATCTCTCTATATTTTTCTTCTTTGTCGAGCCTATTCTTTATTTCGTCGCGAAAGACGGCGATATGTTTTTTCATTTTCCGCCCTTTCCTTTCAGTATATGATAAATATATTTTATCCTTATCCGTATTTTTTCAGATTTGACAGGATAATATTTTCAAGTCTTTTTTCGTTTCCGTCTCCGACGAAAGCGTTGTGAGGCGTGATTATGACATTTTCCATTTTCCAAAGAGGAGATGAGGAGGGGAGAGGCTCATCTTCGAAAACGTCGAGGACCGCGCCTTTTAAGTTTGAATTGAGAGAAGCAATCAACGCCTCTGTATCCAAAACTCCGCCTCTTGAAATATTAACTATTACGGCGCCGTTTTTTGCCCGTTTCAGGTTGTCGGCGTTAACGATTTTTTTTGTCTTATCTGTAAGCGGAAGAGTTAATATTATGATATCGCTTTTTTTCATTACGTTTTCGAGTTCTGACACAGGGAAAATTTTTGAATACAACGGAGATGTTTTTGTCTCAATATCGACTCCGACAATATCGCAGCCGAAAGCTGAGAATCTTTTCGCGCACTCGTCCCCAGCGTTTCCGCAGCCGATAATGGCCGCGGTTTTCCCGAAAAGTTCAATAAGATCTCGTTTTTTTTCCCATGTCTTCGCTTTTTGATTGTTGTAAAAAAAACGACTGGATTTATATAGTTGCAAAACCCCGCATACGGCAAATTCAGCCATCGGTACGGAGTAGACTCCCGCGGCGGCAAAAAGTTTTATTCCGCGTTCTTCTATATATCTCAGAGGAACACGGTCCAATCCCGCGCTTGTCAGCTGGATAGCTTTGAGAGAAGAAAATTTCGTTATGTCGTTGTATAAAAACAGACCGTTGCAAATTACCCAGTCAAACTCCGAAAGAAAATCGTTTTGTTTTTCAAGCGGCAAGGTCTCGTCTTCAACGAGAAACACCGTATGACCGAGTTCTTTTATTTTGTCAACGGTCTCTTTATTCTTACAGATTGTTCCCGATATTAAAATTTTCATTTTTATTTCTCATTTCCCGTGATAGAGGAGATTGTCTCCTTTATTTCTTCCGTGTTCTTTTTGAAAAAATCGCTATAATGAGATACTTCCGCCTCGTAATCGCGTATTTGCCTTATTCCGTTTACGAAAGTAGAGCTTATTACCCCGAGATGAGAAATCTGGTTCACGTTGCAAAAACTTCGAGATAGAATCGCGGAGGAAGAACCGAGACGATAATGTTCCACAATTATGTTTTCCGACGGTAACATTCCCTTCCCTATCGAGGCTATCCCTCCGAAACCGAAAGGAATGTTTTTCTTTCTGAATTTATACGCCAGGTCTTCTACTGTGCCGTCGGCAAGCAGCTCGAACATAAATTTTTTTCCATAGCCGATACTCAGATCGTTTAGACCGATAAATATCTCGTCTATTCCGGGGATATCAAGAATTTTGTCTATATTTTCAACCGCTTCCGGGGTTTCGACAAGCGGCATTGTCCTTACTCTGCCGTCTACGTATTCGATAAATCTTTTTACTTCATATGCGGTTTTAAAAAACGGGAGCATTATAATATCCGCCCCGCCCTCTATCGCCATATCGATTTCTTCTTCGGTAGACGGGGTTTTTTCAAAGGCGTCGTGAATCGGGTTTATCCTCGCCAAAATTTCTGATGAAAAAACAGAGTTCTCTATTTTTTTTATATCTTCGAAAGAGTGGCGGGACATTACGGTGTCCAAACCGTTTTGTCTTTTTTCTTTACCGATATATTCCATATCTACGAATATTCGATCTACTCCCGCCGACTCCGCGATTTGAGCGATCTCTGGACGGTTCGTTATGTACATGAGTTTTAAGGGCATTTATTTTGTCACTCTTTCTTCTTCTTTCGTGAACGGTTTAACTTCTATAGTTTTTGCCTCGTTTAAATTATTTTCGTTCGTGAAGATTTTAAGTATCGTTTTAAAAAATATTTTTATGTCGAGAAGGAAGGAAATATGGTCGACGTACCAAACGTTAAGTTCTATTCGTTTATTCCATTCCACCGTTTTTCTTCCGTTGATTTGAGCCCAGCCCGTGATTCCGGGCCTTGCGTCAAACATTCTTTTTTGTTCCTCGGTATATTCGTTATATGTCCAAGGGTGATAAACGAGCGGGGGGCGAGGGCCTATCAAACTCATATCTCCCTTTAAAACGTTCGCTAATTGAGGGAGCTCGTCGGCGCTTGTGGCCCGAAGTATTCTTCCTACTTTCGTAACTCTCGGATCTCCTTTTCCGGAATAGACCCCGCTTCCTTTTCCTTCCGCGTCAATACACATAGAGCGAAATTTATAGACGTTAAAGACTTTTCCTTTAAAGCCTATTCTCTTTTGTTTGAAAATCACCGGTCCTTTTGAATCCGCTTTGATCGCCGCGGCGATTATTAAAAAAACGGGGGAAAGAACGACAAGTCCGAGCAAAGATATTATTATATCCGCGGTTCTCTTAAAAAAACGTTTATACATCGATATTGCGCCCCTTTATGTAATCCCGCGTTTCGCGGGAGAAAGCCTTTTTGTTTCCTTTATGATTGTAACATAAAACTTATTGAGTGTCAATAATAAAACTTTTGGCAAAATAAAAAATAAAGAGAATTTCGCCGATTTAAAAATAGGAGAAATTCTCTTTTCGATTTGAGATAAATTTTATTTGAAAAATTTTTAAATCTATTTTAATCCTCGCGGCGTGATTTTATTGTTTTTCCGATGGAAAAAGCGGCTTTATGAACGTCTTTGATTTTCCCGCCGTACGAAAAGCTTTTTTAAATTATACGTACGAATTTACGCCTACACTTTCCGGAATCGGTATTTGGGGAATGATTTTTTCCTTTGGCGCGGAATATTCAATTTCTTTTATATAGCATCTTCTTCTTTTGATATTTTCCTTGTCGAACATTTCCCATTGAGCGAGGATCTTGGCGTTCTTTTCGAGCATAGGCCCTGATTCCGCGTATTTTATTCCGTTTTTGAGGCAACTTTTCAGGAATTTGTTCATTACAACCGCGTTTACTCCGGAATTTTGATATTTCGGTTTTACCGCTACCAGCAGAAGATCGAGCGCGTCATTTTTTCGAAGAGCTTTTAAAAGTCTTAACCAGCCCAGCGGAAGATATTTACCGCCGCTTTTTTGCAGGGCTTTCGCTATTGACGGCGCGGCTACGCCGAACGAAACAAGCTCGTCGTTATCGTCAAGTACGAAACAAGAATAATCCGGATTTATCAAAGGCAGAAATTTGTTTGTATATTTTGTTATTTGTTTTTCCGAAAGCTCGACGACCCCGTAAAGAGGAGCGTACGCTTCGTTTATGAGATTGAAGACCTTTTTTACATAAGGTTTATATCCCAGCTTGGTTTTTACTCGCGCGAGATGAAAATTATTTTTTTTCAAAACAAAATTCGCTATTCTATCCAGCTTTTTGGCCTGTTCGCTGTCCGCCGGCGGCACGAGAAGTTTATATTCTATCCAATCGACATCTTTTCTGAAATTAAGCTTTTCAAGATGCTCGTTATAGTAGGGAAGATTATAATAAGTGAAAAATTGATTTTTCTTATCAAATCCGTCTACGAGCATTCCTTCTTTGTCCAGATCGCAGAATCCGAGCGGTCCGTGTATCTCTCGACAGTTCATTTCTTTCGCATATTCTTCCACCGCCGAAAACAGGGCTGCCGAAACTTCTTTGTCATCTATAAAATCGACACAGCTGAACCTCATTCTTTCGGTTTCCCATTTTTCATTGGATTTTTTGCTGTAAATAGCGGCAATCCTTCCGGAGAGTTCCCCATCTTTGTAGGCGAGGTACGCTTCCGCGTCGCAATAATCGAACGCGGGATTTTTCTTTTTATTCCAATCCGCGAGTTCGTCAGAGTAAATCGACGGTACAAACAAAGGGTTGTTTTTATAAAGAATGTTCGGGAAGTTTATGAAATCCCTCATATCTTTTCTTGTTTCTACCTTTTTAATTATTACCACTTTCGAAATTCCCCCTCAATCGAAAATGAAAAAATGAAGTCTAAATTATTAACAATTTATTATAACATACTATTTTAACTTTGTCAACATTTCATGGGGTTTGTGGAAAAAGTTGAGGAAGAGAAAATATAGACATAAACGAAGAAAAAAATACGAAAGAGGAAAAATAGAAATATTGAAGATAAATAGTTAGGGAAGAAAAGAATTAAAAAAGAAAGAAAAAAGATGAAAGATAAAAAATAAAAGATAAAAGATGAAAGATAAAAGATGAAAGATAAAAGATGAAAGATAAAAGATGAAAGATAAAAGATGAAAGATAAAAGATGAA
>CAJFPG010000214.1 GCA_904398665.1 Candidatus Geddesella stercoravicola
CGACTTCCGAAACCACCATTTCCCTAACCTCAGGAAGCCCCGGATTATAATAAAGAGCGTTCTCGAACTCAACCGTATATTCAGGATGTAATCTCGCCGGGTTGGTCTCAGCTAAGCTTTCCGAATTAGTTGAGTAAAGAGATGAAAAAGAGATTCTAAAAGGATTTATCCAAGCGTGAAGCTCTAATCCGTTTTCATGAGCCGCCGCTACGGCATATTCCAAAATATCGAAAGGAAGTTCTCCTCCCTGTTCCCCGGTTATAAACGAAGAGGAGGGAAATATTGAAGAAGGATAGACGGAATCGGACATAGGACGCACTTGAAAGAAAACGGCGTTGAGCCCCCAAGAAGCGGCGTTTGTCATTATTTCGTCAATCTCGCTCTTTAATTGTTCCTCAGAAAGTCCGGATTCAGACGGAAAGTCTATATTCCATACAGTAGAAACCCAAACGCCTCGCAAATCTTCTTTTGTAAGGCTTTCCGATGCCTCTTCGGAAGAATTATCTGAAAAAGAGACGCTTACTCTTACCGAAATAAGATCTGACCCGTCAAGATACGCGGCGGTTATTACCGCGGTTCCATTGGAGACAGGCTTTATCACTCCCGTTTCGGAAACCGTTGCCACATTTTCATTACTGCTGAAAAAGTAAATTTCATCAGACGGGTTTTCATGATTAACAGAAACTGGCATCTGCCATTCCTCATCGGGAGACGTAAACTCATGCGAGTTTTTATCTGTTTTTTCGACATTGCCCAAAAAACCGGAAAAGGTGTTCCGAAATTCGGAACACCCACAAAGCGATAAAGACAGTAAAAACAAAATCGCAAAAAAGAATACTTTTTTGATTTTCATCTTTTTCACCTTTCAATTTAATCTCATCTTTTAATTTGAATCTAATCTTTTCTTATTCATCTGATTCGATATGTTTAATTTAATCCCACCTGACTCTTGTTGACTTTATTTATATTTATATTTATATTTCTATTTCTATTTGTTTTAATTTACTTTGACTTTATTTTAATTTACTTTATTTAATTTAAATTCTCTTTAATATAAATTTAATTTGATTCGATTTTATGCTAATTTTCTTCCGCTGAATTTGTTTATTTAAATTTTATATTTAATTTAGAAAATAATATTTTGAACTTGAATAAAAAATTCGGAAAGTGTGAAGAAGAGTTCAGATTTTTTAAACTAATTCCGAAGTACTAACAAACCGAACGCGAAAAAATAAATATCAAAACTATAAGAATTATTTTCAATCTCTCAGCAAAGTTTTTCCGAAAGAGAAACTCCGCCCAGCAAATGAAAATGCAAATGCTTTACAGTCTGAGAGGCGTCCGCCCCGCAATTATTTATTATCCTGTATCCGTTTTCAAGCCCGCACTTTTTCGCGATTTCGGGTATTTTTTCAAAAATTTTCTTAATATAATCGCTGTTGTCAATTGTTATATCGTCGGCGGACTCTATATGTTCCTTCGGAATTACTATAATATGTACGGGCGCCTGCGGCGCAATATCTCGAAAAGCGTAAACGCTATCGTCCTCGTAAACCTTATCAGACGGAATATCCCCCGCGATTATTTTACAAAAAACACAATCCATTATAACTCCTCCTTTACTTTATAACATCAATTCTTATTTCGCTGTTTATAAATCAACCAATATCTCTTCCGCTTTTTTAAATACAGCGTCAAGTTTGTCCGCGTCCTTAATCCCCGAAACCGCGCTGTCCGGACGCCCTCCGCCTCCGCCTCCGGCGATAGGACTTATTTCTTTGAGAATCGTCCCCGCGTTAGCTCCGTTACGCACCGCGGCAGCCCCGCAAGCGGCGACAAGATTCAATTTCCCTCCGAAACTAACAGATATCAAAACAACAGAATTCTCGTTCTCCTTCTTTATCCTGTCAGTCACGTTTCTGACGGCGGAAATATCTACGCCATCGGTTTTATAAGCTATAAAATCAAACTTACCGACTTTTCTCACGGCGGACAAAATATTTCCCGTCTGCGATTCGGCGAGCCTGGAATTCAATTTTTCAATCTCTTGTTTCGCGTCTCGTAACTCTGACTGCAAAGCGGCGGCTTTCTTGTCTATTTCCGTGAAATTACCGACTTTCAGCTCCTTCGCGCAGGACTTTATTAAATTGTCCCGCTCTTCCATAAGAGTCAAAACGCCAAGCCCCGTCGTTCCCTCGATACGGCGAATTCCCGCGGCGACCGAGCTTTCCGAAATTATCTTAAAAAGCCCTATTTTAGCGGTATTGGAAACATGGGTTCCCCCGCACAACTCGATAGACCAATTCCCCATTTTAACAACCCGAACTCTTTGACCGTATTTCTCGCCAAAAAGAGCGATAGCTCCCGACTTTTTCGCGTCTTCAATACTTGTCTCGTAATTATCGACAGAAGTCCCGGAGAGAATCGCCTCGTTCACAAACGCTTCGGTTTTCTCTATCTGCTCGGGAGTCATAGGCGAAAAATGCCTAAAATCAAAACGAACCCTGCTGTCGTCAACGTAACTTCCCGCCTGTTCGACATGATTTCCGAGAACCGACCTTAAAGCCGACTGCAAAAGATGAGCCGCGGAGTGATTTCGACGAACGGCGTCTCTTCTGACAGAGTCAATTTCCGCTTTAACCGTATCTCCCACCGAGAAAACTCCTCCTGTCATACGGCAAATATGAAGATACACCCCGTCAGTTTTTTTAGTATCTATGACGGAAGCCGACCCTTTGGAGGAGATAATTTCTCCGATATCACCGACCTGTCCGCCTCCCTCTCCGTAAAAAGGAGTTTTTGAAAGCACAAGTGTAAACTCTCCCTCGGATATTTTCTCTACCGCCCCGTCATCCGAAATTAAAGCCTCGATAACGGCGTCGGCGGTATTGTTCGTATATCCCGTAAATTCGGTTTTCGGAAGATTTCCGAGCGCGGATTTTGCGTTCTCTGACCAACCGGAAATATTTCCTCTGGCTTGTCTCGCTCTTTCTCTCTGAGCCAGCATACGCTCTTCAAATCCGCTCTCGTCCACCGAAAGCCCCGCCTCCTCGGCGATTTCTCTCGTTAAGTCTATCGGGAAACCGAAAGTATCGTAAAGTTTGAAAACATCTTCTCCGGGCAATATTCCTCCGCCGTCTTTTTTCGTTTTATCTATAAGATTTGAAAGAATGTTCAAGCCCGCGTCAATTGTGGCTTTAAACCGTTCCTCTTCGAGAGAGACGACTTTTTTGATATAATCTTTCTTCTCTACAAGCTCATTATATGCCCCGCCGCTCTGCTCTATGACAACGTCGCACAAATCCGACAAAAAAGATTTATCAACCCCGAGAAGTTTTCCGTGACGAGCCGCCCGTCTCAAAAGACGACGAAGCACATATCCTCTTCCCTCGTTCGACGGGGAGACCCCGTCGCTTATCATAAAGGAAGCGCTCCTTATATGGTCGGTGATTATTCTTATCGACACGTCGAAAGAAGCGTTTTCCCCGTATTTCTTCCCGCACACAGAGCAAACGGCGTCAAGGATTCTTCTTACGGTGTCGACTTCGAACATATTATCGACATTCTGCATCACGCAGGCGAGACGCTCGAGTCCCATTCCCGTATCGATATTTTTTGTGGCGAGCTCCGTGTAATTCCCTTTTCCATCGTTATTAAACTGAGAAAAAACATTATTCCAAATTTCCATATATCTGTCGCAGTCGCACCCGGGCTTACAATCGGGAGAACCGCAGCCGTATTTTTCTCCCCTGTCGAAATATATTTCGGAACACGGACCGCAGGGACCGACGCCATGTTCCCAGAAATTATCTTCTTTCCCCAAACGTACGATTTTTTTCTCCGGGATTCCTATAACGTCTCTCCAAATAGCGTAAGCCTCGTCGTCGCTCTCGTAAACCGACGCCCATAAAAGTTCCTCGGGAATTTCCATTACCTTTGTCAAAAATTCCCAAGCCCACTCAATAGCTTCTCTTTTAAAATAATCCCCGAAAGAAAAATTCCCGAGCATTTCAAAAAACGTTCCGTGACGGGCGGTATGCCCGACCCTTTCAAGATCGGGAGTTCTTATACATTTCTGGCAGGTAGTCACCCTTTTTCTCGGAGGAATCTCTTCCCCCGTGAAAAATTTTTTTAAAGGAGCCATACCGGAATTTATAAGCAGCAAAGAATTGTCGTTTATCGGGACAAGCGGAAAACTTTTCATTCTCAAATGCCCTTTCGACTCAAAAAACGAAAGATATTTCTCTCTTATTTCATTAAGTGACATATAACGCATAGACAACAACTCCAAATTGAAAATTTATAATAATTTTAAAACTCATAATCTCATAATAACTTTACGATATATATGATATATTTATATGTTTACATATTTATCAAATATCGCCTGATTTCCGATACGGACGATAACAGACGATAATAGACAATTAACGGTAAAGTTAATAAAAATAAAAAAATAACTCGATAATATAAATGGTAATATAAATAATAATGAAATATAATAAGATAAAATACGACAATTATCAATATAAAATATAAGAGAATTATCAATACGACAAATACAGTCCACAAAAAAATAATAACGAAAAAATACGATTACGATAAAATAAGTA
>CAJFPG010000215.1 GCA_904398665.1 Candidatus Geddesella stercoravicola
CTGTATTAAAGAGAACATCGGTATCGGCGTCACAAATATTCAACTCAGACAGTTTCTCTTGAACAATTTCTATTTCGAAGGTTGTGGGTGCTAAGTCTTTTTTCCAATTCAAATATGATTTGATTTCATCTGCCATCTTGCTTAATGCAATATCTTTTGTCGCGCCCCTGGTAAACGCTCCGATATAATTGTCGGAATATAAAAGGCTATCACTTCCATTATGTTCCCATACACAACGTATCTTCATGTAATCAACTCTCCACAAGATTTCTATTCTCACTATGTAATATAAAATATTATACACTTAACTCTTAGAATTTCTATATGCTCGGAGAAATTCTGCTTGAGCATATGCGGGATAATGTGTTTATCCCTTTATCCCTCATAAAACCTTGCAACTGAATTTTATGCGCAAATCAATTCCGTATTGATAACTTCCTCAACCGTATTCTGCTATAACTTGTTACCAGATTTTTCTTCCCTTGTTTTTGCCCTTATAAGATGTGAAGGAAAGGGTAAACTCGTGTAAAATCGTATAAAGGGATAAGGCGAACACATTACGATAAATCCTTTGTTTTCAAGGCTTTTGGAGAATTTTATTGATAACTTATGGCGAGCAATAATCGCTCATAAAACCGTATGTTTCAAATTGTAATTTTCAAATTACAATTGTCTTTCGTGCAATACGACACCGTCCTTGCTCAAAAGCTTTTGAAGACGCGAAATATCTATTTTTGAAAAATTCGAGCAAATCGCAGCGGCGGTTCCCGCCGCCTGCCCCGAAACGGCGCAAACCGGAATAACTCTCGTTATATCCCACATGGAATCGGTAACCGATATATGACGCCCCGCGACAATAAGATTTTCGGTCTTGCCGTAAAGCGTTCCGAAAGGAAGCTCATAAACGGGGCCTCTCTTTCGCCAATCGGGGAAAAGCCCGACGCTATCCGAGAATTCTTTATGCATCTCGTCTTCGTCCTGAACATATTTTCCGTTCAATCTTCTCGTCATTCTCACCTGGGGAATCATCGCGATAGAGGAAAGAGCGTGTTCGGGAGAATCTTTTCCGTCTTTCAAAAAATCAGCCAGCAACTCACCGTGAGAAAAAATTGTAAACGCGGTAAGATCCTCCGCTCCCACACCTGAAAAACGGAGAGACGATTTATCGTTTTGCAATTGCTCTTCCGTTTTCTGAGAATCCGGGATATCGCAGAAACCGAGCATATTCAAATTAAAAGAACTGTCTTGCGTGTAATAATACCAAGAAGCCGGAATATTTCCCTGCCCGAACAACTCTGTGTCCTCTCCCGCGAAAACACAGATATCGGCGTCTCCCGTCGCGTCAATGACATTTCCGACGGCAACGGCGCTTCTGCCGCTTTTATTCTCTATTATCACGTGAGTTATTCTGTTTTCTTTTTTAAGAACCGAAACGACAAAACTCCCATACAGTAAATTTACGCCTTCCTTTCGCAGAAGCTTTTCCGCCTCTATCGCGAAAACATACGGATTATATCGTACTTGAAAACGAGTCTTTTTCCGTTCCTCCTCGCTTCCCGACTCGAGCCATTCGGGGCAGTAAAGATCCTCTATCCCGTTGGATATCGAGAGACGAAGCAATTCTTCCGCGAGCCCGAAACACACCTGACGTCCGGTCCCGTCGCATAACGGCAGATATATAGTCACAAGTCCGAGAGTCGCAAGTCCTCCGAGAGCGTATTCACGTTCAAGAAGAAGAACTTTCGCCCCGTGTCTCGCCGCCGCGACGGCCGCCGAAATACCGGCGATTCCTCCCCCGCAAACGACCACGTCGTAATAACCGGTCTCTTTCGTGTGTAAAATCTCTTCGATCATTCATAATCCCTCATATTCTTTAAATATTACAAAGAGTTACGGAACAATATATTTAATAATAGGAATTTTTTTCAATAAATACGTTATCCCCAAACTCAGCAGATATATGGCTATCGGAACCAAAACGCGCCATTCCCAGCCATAAGGTTCCATAAAACGGGCGAGAAAACGATATACGAACATATGGATAAGATAAACGCCGAGACTGCAACTCGACACTATCTTTAACACGGAGACAGCTTTCGGATTTTCGGCGAGAATATCGCAAATCGGCAAGTATTTTATAAAAACAAAAACCGCGAGCGCCAGAAAGACGGTATAATATCCGTTGTAGCTGAACATAGTATGATCGACGATACCGTTTTTGAAAGAAAAACAAAGCGTTACGACATATCTGAGCGCCGCCCCGAGAAAACCGGCGACATATATCGCCGCCCGCTGTTTTTTTGTAAAATCAGTCGTCGCGGCAAGATATCCGATAACGGCGTACAACAAATACCCGCCGAGCATATCCATCGCTATATAACCGTTCCAGTGTATCCCGAAATATCCGAGGAACTCGGGAAGAAAACTCTTTAACACAAACCCCGTTCCCGCGAGATAAAACAGAATCTTACGATTATCTTTAAGGAGTGATAATACCGGCATCGCCAGATATACTGAGAAGATAACGGGGAAAAACCAATAAATACCCTCTATCTCGGAATTTATAAATTTATTTATAAAGCCGATCGCTCCCCCCCCTCGGTATTCCAAGGGAAAATACCGCGAACCGCGGCGGCGATAAGAGACCAAACCGCAAACGGAATGACAGTTTTTAAAACTCTCTTTTTAAAAAACTCTTTGGTTGAATATCTTTCCCGATATCCCATAAGATTAGCTCCGCTGAGCATAACAAAAACCGGCACGGCCCAGAAAAAAGCGACTTCTATTATAAGAGTAAGACTCCAAGACACCGTAGGACGAAAGGTATGAACGCCGCTGCAATGCAAATAAACCACGGCCAGCGCCGAAATAATATTAAGGACATCGAAGTAAACTACTCTTTTAATCAAAAAAATCCCCCTTCATGACTTTTATTAAATATAACATAAATACAAAACAATGTCAATTCTTAACAATATTCTAAAAAATAATTATCGGCTTATCTGCGAAATCAAACCCGCGCACAAAAAAAACGAAACGGCAAAACGCCGTCCCGTTTTTCATAATCAAATGAGCGAGGTTAAAAATTTTTCAGGCTCACTGAACACACTTTCATGCCGACACCATGAGATTACAAGAATATCCTTCGGGAAACGCGAGAATTTAACGATTATATAAATATCTCCCGCCGCCCGGAACAAGGGGTTATACCCGTAAAGCCCCTTACGAAACAAACTATCAAAAGCATAAAAAAAACCGAAAAGATTTATCGCGGGATAATATACCCCCAAACGACAACCGGCGTCAAAACAATGAAAATATACGCTATACGCTCCTTTATATAATAATCGTATAATAATCGTGAATCGTCGCCCCGGCAAAAGCGTACAGACCCGTAAAGCCGAACTTCACCTTTTTTGCCCCGAGACTTTTCATGGTCGCGCCGTGCGACGCACGTGACTTTATACAACACGCTTTATACAATATAATTACAATATAATATAAATAATATAAACAAAAAAAAACGATAACGAGGAAAATCTTAAAATAATTAGACAATTCTTTTTTTTATACTGAAAACGCCGTAACAGGTGTCAGAAAGAGCGCCGAAGAAGCCGGGACGACGGAGATAAAACCGTCAACAAATTGACAATCAACTCCGAGTTTCTATCCTTTTGAAAATTGACGCAATATATTTCTTAGTATCTTCCCGCAAAGACAAAACAGCTTTCATACCTGCGCCGCATATCGATAGAATTACGCGAGAATTAAAAAAATTTATTACGCCTTTTATTTTCGGATAATCACAATCAATAATCCTTAAATATTGCCACCTTTGTGGCCCATAACTCATTCTCGTCACGCTGTTTTTTGTCTATATATCCTTTTTTATATTTTAATTTGTTAATATATATAAAGAGATCATACGCGTAATCCGGCACCTCTCCCGAAATAAATTCTGACCCTGTTTTTTTCTTTATGCCACGGGACGCGGAATTTTGAAGAAGATTTAATACTCCTAACTCAACATTGATGTGATTTTCTTCCATGAATTTATTAATCTTTCTAATCTCCCCCGTTGAAGTATTACAAAGCCCTAAGTCCACCGCTGAACAAATCAGAATGACTTCATCTGCGGAAGAAGGAAACTCTTCAATATAATCAAGCATAAAATTTTTTAAATACTCTCTCATTCCCATAATATAACTATAATCCGTTTTTTTATATCTGTCAAACAATCCCATTTCTATCACCTGCTTTCAATAAGTATATGTTGTTTACCGCTTAGAAAGGCAACCGAACTCAATTTTCGTTCCGAATACTCGTTCAAAGCGTTTCCAAAAGCAGATAAATCAAATTTACGCGAAAACCGTTCGTCTTTTTGCGTTAAAACTTTGTGCTGACTCATAATTAAACACCTCAATAAAAAATATTGTCGAACTTCGACTATCTTATTTTATACTACTTTATCCTACTTGTCAACATTTTTCAGGATTTTATCTTATAATATTTTTAAGAGGTGATTTAGTATGAAACCCTTGAAAGAAAAAATAAGTATAACCATAGACAGTGATATCTTAGAAAGAATTAAATACGAAGCCGAACAAGACGATCGTTCTTTATCGCAGTATATAAACATAATTTTAAAACAACATATAAAAAATAAAGAAAAAACAACTCCGTGAAATCACGGAGTGACTTATAATAACATTCATATATAGGCGAAGGCAAAAGTATCGACAATAGTATTTCCACGGATTTATCAACAAAAAATTTTAATCTCTTGACAATACTATCGCAATAAAATTTTGTCTTCTCCTCAAATTAAAACAGCGTTCGGCTATTTTTTACACTGAAAAATTATTCGGATTTGCAAACCAAACGCCTCCGAGTGTTACCACTGCCTCCAAAATAAAAAGCACACTGTAAAAGTGTGCTTTTTATTTTGGAGGCGCCACCCAGATTTGAACTGGGGAATAAAGGTTTTGCAGACCTCTGCCTTACCACTTGGCTATGGCGCCGTATATCTCAGTATATGCAATATGCGGTCTTTCCAGAACCGCATACTTTCAAAAAATATAACATGGAGCGGAATACGGGGCTCGAACCCGCTACCTCAACCTTGGCAAGGTTGCGCTCTACCAGATGAGCTAATTCCGCATAAATATATGACCGCAGGCCGTGATCCCGAGATCTTATGGTGCCTCCGGTCGGAATCGAACCAACGACACGAGGATTTTCAGTCCTCTGCTCTACCAACTGAGCTACAGAGGC
>CAJFPG010000216.1 GCA_904398665.1 Candidatus Geddesella stercoravicola
AAATAAATATCTTTATAAATATCTATAAATATCTTCTCAATTTTATTATATTATTTTTTTATTCATAAGTCAAGCAATTTTCGCATATATATAGAAAAAAAATCAAATGACAAATAACGACAAAATACGACATGCATATAATATTTAAATATAAAACGAATTTATAATAATATTAACGAAAAAAAAACCGACCAAAATCTTTCTCGCCGGAGAACAAAAAATAAAGCAAGAAAATTCTTTCGATCGATTTTTTAATACGTTTAATTAGCTATATCCGTTCTTGTATATAGTTTTATCTTTTTATTAATTATTCGTTAATAACGTCCTTTGCCAAAATTAAAAACGACATAAATTATAAATCATAAATTCTAAATATCGAAAAACAGAATTTATTTAGTTTTCATATTATCTTTTATACCTTTGCAAAATCATACCCCGGCGCGGACGTCGTCAAACTCTTGTTTAACCTCTTCCGAGGGAGGCGCCGTAAGCAAAGAAACCACGACTATACATAAAGCGGAGAATAAGAACGCCGGCAATAACTCGTAAATATCCCACATTCCTCCGAGAGGCCGAATAAGTAAATTCCAAATAAATACCATACTGCCGCCGCCAATCATTCCGGCGATAGCTCCCGCGCGATTAATACGTTTCCAAAAGAGGCTAAACAGCATCAAAGGCCCGAAAGTCGCCCCGAAACCGGCCCAGGCGAAACTAACGATAGTAAAAATCACGCTGTTCTCGTCCAGAGCGATAACGATAGCTATCGCAGTGATGACAAGAAGAGTGATACGAGAAATCCACAATACTTGTTTGTCGGTTGCCTTTTTACGCAGAATACCTTGATAAATATTTTTCGAGAAAGCTGACGCGGCGATAAGAAGATAAGAATCAGAGGAACTAATGGTCGCCGCGAGTATTCCCGCCATAACGAGACCCGCCAACAACGGGGGCAACAATCTCGTCGAAAGTAATATAAAGATATTTTCAGCCGAAGAAGCAGTCAATAAAGCGTCAGGATATAAAGTACGTCCCATAACGCCTATAAACACCGCGACAACCAGGGAAATAACAACCCAAACAGTCGCGATTCTGCGGGATCTTTTTAATTGATTCTCAGAGCGTATCGCCATAAAACGAAGAAGAACCTGAGGCATACCAAAATATCCAAGTCCCCATGCCACAGCTGAAATTACGCTCAAAAAACCATAAGTCCCGGCAGCTCCGAACTGCGGAACGCCGTTCGCCACTTGCTGAGTTCCCTCTACGGTAACAGGAGTTGCCACTCCGAAGAAATCGAGAAATCCCGGAATAGATCCGGCGTTTTCCAATACGGAATCAAGACCTCCCGCCGCGACAGTTCCGGTGACAACTATAACGATAAGAGCGCCGATCATAACAATCGCTTGCATAAAATCCGAAACGCTCTCAGCGAGAAAACCTCCAATAATCGTATATACAAGGACAAATACAGCCCCAATAATCATCATCGGAACATAATCTATATTAAACAAAGTTGAAAACAATTTTCCGCATGTAACCAAACAACTCGCCGCATACACCGTAAAGAATATAAGTATAAAAAGAGCCGAAACTGTCATAACAACTTTGCTTTTCTCATGAAAACGATTTGAGAAAAACTCCGGCAACGTGATAGCGTTTCCTGCTTTTTCGCTATACCGACGAAGTCTTTTCGATGTAATGAGCCAGTTGACATAAGTCCCGACGGCAAGACCAATAGCCGTCCACGCGGCGTCCGCGATTCCGCACCAATACGCGACGCCGGGAAGTCCCATCAAAAGCCATCCCGACATATCCGAAGCCTCCGCGCTCATAGCCGTAACCCAAGGACCGAGAGTCCTCCCTCCGAGGAAATACGCCTCGGAGTTTTTGTTCGCCTTTTTCGCGAACACAATTCCGATACCGATTACCACGAGCATATAAACGACCATAGTGATCATTATTTGAATCGTGTCTCCCATGATTGATATCCTCCAATCCCCGAAAAATCAGGTTTTATTACATACGATATTATATTCTATTTCGGCCGATATGTCAAGATATTCCAATCAAAATGAGCTATTCGACAGAATTATCTTTTCGATATATTTCAACGATATCGGATCGGGAAATTAATTTATAACATAACAAAGCTAAACTTCTCTTTTGAAAAATATTAAATAAAACGCCCTCATCCGCTTATATGCGAATATGTAAATTTTCAGAAAAAGAAAAAAACGAGAGCTCCTCATAATCTCTCGTTTTTAAACGGCATATTTTAAATAACCTTTATTCATCTTTGTATTATATTATTCTTTTCATTATTCTACTTTCTTAGTTGTATAAGCCGAAGGAATCTTTCGACCTTATTATTACAAATATATTATATAATTTGAATTTAATATATCTTAAATTACGTTTATTATCCAATACGGTTACAAGCGTGCTTTTTAATAAAAGAGACGATATTAAGAAACAAAAGAATAAACAACAGCAATAATAATAGCTAAAATAATAACGACGATGACAAACGATTTTCTTTTCTTACGAAGAGGTCGCCGAAAGTTACAATCCAAAGAAGCATTCAAAACAGTTTTATATTTACTCCTCGTATCGTCCCGTTCGGTTTCAGTCTTTCTTAACAAACTCAAAGGATCGCCTTCTGAAATAATACGCTCATAAAAATTGACGACAGCAACTATGTCTGAACTCTTGCAGACTTCATAATCAAAAGATTCATGGACAATTTTATTTCTTACCAAACGTAGATGTTTTAACAATTTATAATCGTCATCCCAAGAAAGAATCTCATACTTTCCACGACATGATTGATTTTCCATTTCTTTAATATACTGACTCACGCCGTTTCTGCAAGAAAACATATCGGAACAAACGGCGTCAAGTCTTTTGTATTCATCTAAAAATTCAACGTCATTGTTTGTCATATAAACCGCCTTTACCTCTCATTAAAACACGAGAATACATAACCGAGTCGACATAACGCCGCCCTAATATTGTTTTTACTTTTTTAATAACATAACAAATTTAATATACATAACAAAAAAATCGTAATGCCATTGATATTTTATTCGCAATATATTTAACAAAAAATAATACTTTCATCTAATCGGAATATGAGTTTACTCACGAGGGCAATACTGAAAATATTATTTGTAAAACGGTCGGAATAAAAAAATGGCGATTATTTTCATATCAAAGCCTCTATTATGGCCCGCAAATACATAAAGACTTAATATGTATCACGACTGTATCACGACAAAAATTATTATTTTCAAAATAAAAGGAAAGAAGACTTTCAACTGCAATTACAATTGAAAGTCTTTGGTAGCGGGGGTGGGACTTGAACCTCACGACCTCCGGGTTATGAGCCCGACGAGCTACCAACTGCTCTACCCCGCGGTATATAAAAATATAAAAATATAAAAGATAAAAACAAATAAACAAAGTTTGGTGCCGGACACCGGGCTCGAACCGGTACGAAACTTACGTTTCACAGGATTTTAAGTCCTGGGCGTCTGCCTATTCCGCCACTCCGGCATACATACAAGTGACACATGCAGGGAGTTCCGTCTGGACAGGAATCCTAAATGCTTAAATAGTATAGCACCGACAACGCTCTTTGT
>CAJFPG010000217.1 GCA_904398665.1 Candidatus Geddesella stercoravicola
TGATTCTTTAATAGAAGAACTTAATCTTAAAATCGTTCATATGCCTGAAATTTCCGGCGAAAAAGGTGAAAACGTTAGGGTAGAAAGCGCGGATGTGAATCGCCCCGGGCTCCCTTTAATCGGATATTTCGATCATTTTGAACAAACGAGAATACAGATAATCGGGATTACGGAGTATACATATCTTCAATCTTTTGAATCGAAAGAAATATTTGAAAAAATTTCGAGTATTTTTGAAACCGGGATTCCTGCTATGATAATTGCCAACGACGAGGAACTTAATCCATTGCCGGAGATGATAGAAGCAGCTAAGTTCTACAATACTCCTCTTTTATCTACTTCCGCTTCGACTTGTTCGATTATGCACTCGCTCATAGGTTCTCTCAGTGTTAGTTTGGCTCCGAAAATCACTTTACACGGCGTTCTTGTCGAGGTATACGGAGAAGGAGTTTTGCTTCTCGGCGATAGCGGAATAGGAAAGAGCGAAACAGCTATAGAACTTATAAAAAGAGGACATCGATTAGTAGCGGACGACGCTGTTGAGATAAAAAAGGTATCAAATAAAACTCTTGTGGGTTCTGCTCCTGAACTTATTAGATATTTAATAGAACTTAGAGGAATCGGGATTGTAGATGTCAGAAGAATTTTCGGTATGGGTTCTGTAAAAGATACTGAAAATATCAATCTTGTGGTTAAAATGGAACCATGGAACGATTCCGTTACTTACGATAGGCTTGGAATGGACGAAAATTATCATGATATTCTCGGCAATAAATGTCCATGTATAACAATTCCAATAAAACCGGGAAGGAATCTCGCCGTTATTATTGAAGTCGCCGCTATGAATAATAAACAAAGAAAACTCGGTTATAATGCGGCGAGAGAATTTGATAAAAAATTCGCGGATAATTTTAACACTCATATTAAGTAAACGTATTGGATTGTAATTATGGAAGAAACAATTTCTTTTCTCGAAAATAACGATATATATTTTACCGAATCGGAAGATTTAAAATTACGCTCTTCTTTCAGAATCGGTCAAAAGGCTGATTTGGCAATTTTCCCGGATTCTGACGAAAAGTTAATTAAAACAGTTCTGTTCTTTAAGAAAAGAAGCGTTAAATATCTTATTTTAGGTAGATGTTCGAACGTTCTTTTCCCCGACTATAATATTAATTATCCTTTGATTTTTACCGATAGATTGATTTCTTTACAATTTGACGACGATAATCCCAATTATTTGATATGTGACAGTGGCGTTTCTTTGGCTAAGCTTGTAAACTTCGCGGCTCAATATGGCTTCGGAGGGATGGAGTTCGCGGGAGGAATTCCCGGGTCAGTCGGTGGCGCCGTATGTATGAACGCCGGGGCTTACGGTAAAAATATAAGCGATGTTCTGCTTTGGACAGATTATATTAATCAGGACGGAAAAGTTTTAAAAATTTCTAACAAAGAACATTCTTTCGGATATCGCAAAAGTATTTTTACTAATAACGATGTAATCATAAGATCGTGTTTTTTTATGAAAAAAATGGATATTTCAGATATTAAAAACGAAATAAGAACTTTATCTCTGAAAAGAAGGAACTCTCAGCCATTGGAATTTCCGAGCGCCGGAAGCGTTTTTAAACGTCCCGACGGATATTATGTGGGAGCGATGGTAGACGAGTGCGGGCTTAAAGGCTTTAATATCGGTGGGGCGGAAGTCAGCAAAAAACATTCGGGATTTATTATAAACACGGGAAACGCAACGGCTTCCGACGTAAAGGAGCTTATTTCTTTTGTCAGACAGAAAGTTTACGATAAATTTAAAGTCAATCTTGAATGTGAAATAAGATTTATAGATTGAATAAGAGGTTTGATATGTCTTATTCGTTTGATTTAAAAAAGTCGTTTTTTAATATAAAGATGCGAAAATGTTGTAAAAATGCTTTACTTTGCGGTATGTTCGCGTTTCTTCCAAGCGATGGAAATAAAATTCGGATTTCTTCCGAATACAAAGAATTATTAGATTACTATAACTCGCTTTTCAGAGATATTATATTTGAGGATTTTGATATAAATAAAAACGGAAGACTTAAATTTATTGAAATTACGACTCCTTACTTTACCGATTTGTTTGATAAAATCAATTTTTCTTATGATAGGATAGAGGAGATAATCGATTTCTTTTCACGCAAGAACTGTTGTTTTTCCTCCTTTTTAAGAGGTATTTTTATGACGATAGGAAGTATCTCTTCCCCCGGAAAAGCGTATCATCTTGAATTTAGAGTTTATAACGATAAAAACGCCGATATTTTATTAAATATTTTAAAAGATAAAGATTTAGATTTAAAAAAATCAATAAGAAATCGTAAACCGATAATATATACGAGTTCGGCGGATATTATAAGAGATTTTTTGGCTGAAATCGGAGCTGTCGATTTTATGTTCGATTATACGAACGCTTCAATAGAAAAGAAGCTTCGCAATGATATAAACAGGCATTCTAATTGTGATAACGCGAATATTGACAGAGTTATCGACGCTGCGGAGGTATCGGCTCGTTCAATCGCGTCTTTGAGGCGGGCAGGATATTACGATTCTCTTCCGTATGAGTTGAAAGAAATAGCCGAGCTTAGATTAAACGATCTTACCGAAACCTTAGAACAATTGGGCGCGAAATGTAATCCCCCGATTTCTAAATCAAAAGCGTTCAGAAGGATAAAAAAAATAAATTTAATAGCGGATAAATATAAGAAGGAAGGAAAAATATAAATGGGTTTTGTTCATCTTCACGTACATACGGAATACAGCCTTCTTGACGGGGCGTGTAAAATAAAAAAAATGATGCCTTTGCTTAAAGAAATGGGACAAACGGCTGTCGCGATGACGGACCACGGAAATATGTACGGAACTATAAACTTTTATAAAGAGGCAAAAAAAGCGGGAATTAAGCCCATAATAGGTTGTGAAGTTTATACCGCGGCTCGGACTCGTTTCGACAAGACAAAAGAATTTGATTCTTCAATCGGTCACTTGGTGCTTCTTTGTAAAGACAATACGGGATATAAAAATTTAATTGAGATGGTTTCTTTTGCTAATATAGACGGATTTTACTATAAACCGAGAGTAGATTTAGAGCTTTTGAGAAAATATCATGAGGGTATTATAGCGTTGTCAGCCTGTCTGGCGGGAGACGTTCCGCAAAAACTTTTAGCAAACGATTACGAGGGAGCAAAAAAAGTGGCTCTTGAATATCTTGATATCTTCGGAGAGGGAAATTATTATTTAGAGGTACAAGATCACGGATTGGAGGAACAAAAAATAGTCAACGAGGGAATTATACGTCTCTCGAAAGAAACCGGAATTCCGCTTGTCGCGACTAATGACGCTCATTATTTGCAAAAAAAGGACGCAAAAGCTCAAAGAGTTTTGGTTTGCGTACAAATTCAGAAAACAATCGACGAAGAAAACGGAATGGGATTTTCTACTGACGAGTTTTATCTTAAAACAGAAAAAGAAATGCGAAACGTTTTTGAATACATACCCGAAGCTATCGACAATACCGTAAAAATCGCGGAAAAATGCAATATATCTTTTCCTGCTATTGACGATTCAAAAAATAGAGTATATTTTCTTCCTGTTTTTAAGTGGACCGAGGGTCTTTCTCACTTCGATTATATGAAAAGGATTGTTTATGAGGGTTTTGACCAAAGATATCCGAAAGAGAAACAAACCGATGAACTAAAAGAAAGACTCGAATATGAGCTTTCCGTTATAAATAAAATGGGGTTTGTCGATTATTTTCTCATAGTTTGGGACTTTATAAAATACGCGAAAGATCACGGAATCCCCATCGGTCCCGGCAGAGGCTCAGGGGCGGGGAGTCTTGTCGCGTACTGTATGAGAATAACAAATATTGAACCGTTTACTTATCATTTAATTTTTGAGCGTTTTTTGAATCCTGAACGAATATCAATGCCCGATTTTGACGTCGATATGTGTCCTGTAAGACGACATGAGGTAATAGAATACGTTCAACAAAAATATGGTGTTGAAAATGTCGCCAATATTGTTACTTTCGGAACCATGAAAGCTAAAAACGCTATCAGAGACGTCGCTCGAGTTTTGAATTATCCGTACAGTGAAGCTAATAAACTTTCAAAAATGGTTCCTGACAAAATGTCGCTTGCGGAAGCGCTTGAAAAAGCCCCCGAGCTTCGTTCTCTTTATGATTCTGACTCAAAGGTCAGGGAAATCATCGATATGTCCGAAAGCCTTGAAAACTCTCCGAGACACGCTTCCGTTCATGCTTGCGGGATAGTTATAGGCGAACTTCCGATATATAAATATGTTCCTCTCGCCGTAAACGACGGAGTTACGGTTACTCAGTTTGATATGAAAGTCGACGAGGAAATAGGTCTTGTAAAAATGGACTTTTTGGGTCTTCGAAATCTTACCGTTATCGAGGATGCCTGCAAACTTGTAAGAAAAAAAATTCCTGATTTTAATATTGAAGAAGTAGATATGAACGATCCTGAGGTTTATGAAATGCTTTCCCAGGGGCAAACAGACGGGGTATTTCAGCTTGAATCAGGCGGCATGAAAAAAACTCTTATTTCTTTGAAACCGAGAACAATTGAGGATATTATAGCTATTATATCTCTTTACCGGCCCGGACCCATGGACAGCATTCCCGTTTATATTCAAAACAAAAACCATCCCGAGAATATTAAATATAAACATCCTCTTCTTGAAAACAGCCTTAAAGTTACTTACGGCTGTATGGTATATCAGGAGCAGGTTATGCAGATAGTAAGAGAACTTGCGGGGTATTCATACGGACGAGCCGATATTGTTCGTAAGGCTATGGGGAAAAAGCAGATGGACGTGATGACTCGTGAGAGAGAAATATTTATTCACGGTAAAAAGGCGGAAGACGGAACTGTAGAAATCCCGGGAGCGGTTGCTAACGGAGTTCCGGCGGAAGTCGCTAACGATATATTTGACGAAATGATAAAATTCGCCGAATACGCTTTTAATAAGTCACACGCGGCGGCTTACGCTTTCGTAACGTATTATACCGCTTATTTGAAAAGACATTTTAAACACGAATATATGGCGGCGCTTCTTACTAGCGTAATAGATAAAACGGATAAAATGGTCCCGTATATAATATCCTGCCAGGAACAAGATATAGAAATTTTACCGCCTGATATAAATAAATCAGACGTAGTTTTCAGCGTTGAAAATAATTGTATCAGATTCGGTTTGAGCGCCGTAAAAAATGTAGGAAAGGCAATTGTTGAAAATATAATAGAAGAAAGGACCAGAAACGGCGATTTTGACAGCTTTTATAATTTCTGCGAGCGAATGATGTCATCGTACGATATTGATTCGAGAACGGTAGAAAGTCTTGTGAGAAGCGGAGCCTTTGATTCTTTCGGATATAAACGCAGACAGTTGGAAGTCGCGTTCGGCGAAATAAAAAAAAGCCTTTACAGTTATGTGAAAGAGCAAAAGCAAGGGCAGGTTTCTCTTTTTGACAGCGCGGAAGTAGAAGAACCCGATTATGTATATCCTGACGTCGAAGAATATTCTAAAAAAGAAAAATTAAGTTATGAGAAAGAAGTAACAGGAATATATCTTTCCGACCATCCGATGAAAGATTATGCTCAGATGATTTCCAAAGGAGGATATTCGACGGTAGCCGATATTAATAACGATACAGATACTTTTGTAAATAACGCTCCTGTATCTATAATAGGAATATTATCAAAGGTCACTAAAAAGCTTACTAGAAACGATACTATGATGGCTGTTTTACAATTACAAGACCTTACCGGTAACATAGAAGTTTTGCTTTTTTCCAAAACATATGATAAATTTTCCTCTCTTCTTGAAGAAGATAAAATAGTTCTGGTTTCCGGGAAAATAAGTATCAGATCCGACGCTTACGGAGGAGCGGGGGACACGGAAGAAGAGGAAAATTATGAGACCGCCTCGATTATATGTTCAGATATTCAAGAAATAACTAGCCCCGATATGAAAGTAGAAAGACCGACGTATAAAAAAAATATGTCTAATGAAAAAAAGCTTGTAGTAACAGTTACCGATAACGACTCTGCCAATCTTCCCAGATGTATTGAGATATTGACAAAAAATGTAGGGGCTTCTCCCGTATTTTTCTGTTTTTCCGATAAAGGGAAAGTAGCACGGTTTAACGCGAATAACGTTCTTATTTCAAATTCTCTTATACAAGAATTATCCTCCGTTTTAGGAGATTTTAAGGTTCAGGTGAAGTAAATGGTATCTGTAACTAAAAAATATTCAAACGGACGTTTCTCTTTTGTTTATTCAGAATCAGGAGAGGAAAAGGGCGAATGTTTTTTTTCTCCGCAAACCGCGGAAATATTGGAAATAAAAGAATATTCAAACCTTTCTTTTCAGGAAAGAAAAACTTTAATTCTTGCCGTTTTAAATCATCTTGAACTCTCGGGAAAGGAAAAAGCAGTTTTTCGAGCCAACGAAGACAACATCTTACTTAACGATTTAGGATTTATTCTTGACAAAGAGAATACTTATTCGGTAGATCTAAGAGGATATTTTAATAATCCTCCTTGCTTAAATAAATAAATAAACAAAAAAACACGTTCTTGATATTTTATAGTTTATCGGACGTGTTTTTTTATTAAAAAATAATTTCTTTTATACTTTTTTAATTAATTTATTTTCTATTAATGAAAATAAAATTGCGTAAGAAATAAACTTTTCAAAATTGTTTTATAAAATTTTCTCGTTTACATATTTTTGTCTCAAAAAAATATATGAATCGTAAAATATATAAAATTTAATATGTTTATATAAATAATTTTTTATTTTCTATAAAATAGACTACTTATCAAACTCGTTTTTTATATAAAATTTTAAATATTTATCAATTTATAGTTTTTTATTAAAAGCTATACAGAAATAAAAAATAATAGCCGTTATATTTTTTTGCGGCTATTATTTTTATACATTTATGAATACATCGCGTTAGTATTCATATAATCATAAATCATTTTTCCGTGTTCCTGTTCTTCTTTTTGAATATGGTTCAAAACATTTCGGACATTTTCATCCACAAATTCGAAAATACAGGTATCATAAAGGTGAGAAGCGTGTTTTTCTGTAGTAAGAACGTCGCTGCAAAGAAAACAATCGGTTTTTTTATCATTATTTTCGTTCGGACCGTATGTCGCGGTAAATGTGGGTTTTTGAGAGCTTCCGCCTCCGACCTGCGGACATGACGCCGCGTTTTCGATTTGATTAAGGGTGTCAAGATGCTTTGATTCTATACCGCTTATCATATTAAATAGATTTTTTAATTGACTGTCTACCGCCGTTTGAGCGTGTTTTGTATATTTTTCAATACAAAGTTGTTCCTGGTCTTTTAAATCTTTTAGTAAATCTCTTTCTTTCTGTGTTAAATTCATAATTTTCACCTCTTTATTATTATTCTCGCTATTTTAATTTTTATTCTATTTTTATTTTATTTTAAATTATTTTATAAAAAATAAAAAAACATATTGACAAATTGCAATTTATTTGCTATTATCGTATTAGTACAATAATACGATAATACAAATATTGTATAATAAAATTTCAATATATAAATAACTACATAAAACGATATTCGAATTTCTCTTATTTTTTTGGATAATATAAATTTGTTTTATAATATTTTTTATATTATAATTTGTCGTTTGTTATTTTCTATTTATTAATTATAAGTTTAATTATTTAGCGTATTTTAATTTAAACTTTAAAATTGTTATATAATAGTAATTTTATATAATTTTTATATATAGTAAGTTATTTATAATTTTTTAAACTTATTAAAAATCATAAAAATAAAAAGACCATTTGAGGGATATAATGAAAAAAGTCAGATTAGGATTAATAATTACATTCACTATTTTATTAGCTGCTGTTTGCGTAAATCATATCGGATTGTTCACGGAAAGAGATGAAGTAATTAGAGCGTCGTTATCGACAACAGAGAATTTAATAACGGGAAATTCCGAAAACGAATGGAAATTTTATCAGACTGACGATTTTATTACCGCGAAGTATGCGATAGTATATGATATTGAGACTAACGAGATATTATATTTGAAAGGGTCCGCGGATACAAAAATTTATCCCGCAAGTATTACGAAACTTTTTTCAGCTTTTGTCGCGCTCCAATATTTAGATGTGGATACTGTGATTCAAGCGGGAAATGAAATAGATTATGTCAAAAACGGATCGTCTTTGGCCAATATAGAAAAGGGACAAAAGCTCACGGTTGAATCTCTTATTTACGGAATGCTTCTCCCAAGCGGAAATGACGCCGCTTATGTAATCGCTGTCGCCGCGGGAAGAACAATCTCGGGGAATTCGCGAATTTCTTCCGACGAGGCTGTTTCTGTTTTTGTAAACGAAATGAATCGTCAGGCAAAGATATTGGGAATGACAAACACAAATTTTATAAATCCAGACGGATTTCATGACGATAATCATTATACTTCTTTAATCGATATTGTTATTGCCGCGAAAGTTGTTCTTAATAATTCAATTATTTCGAATTGCGTAAAAACGCAAAATGTAGATATCGTATATACATCGGGCGAAACAAGACAATGGGAAAACACAAATCTTTTGATTGATCCCACCTCAGAATATTATTGCGAAGACGCGATTGGAATGAAGACCGGATATACTTTGGAAGCTGGGAATTGTCTTTTATCGGCTTTTAAAAATAAAAACTCGACATATGTAATAGGAACTTTTAATTGCGACGATACAAATTCTCGGTTTGAAGACGCGAAAAAACTTTATGAAATAATTTGCAAATAAAAATACTTTTGTCCCGTATATTTTTACGAATATTAGTAAAAATATATCCGAGGTGATTAAAATGATGATAATTGACAGAATAGCACTTTGTCTTACAATAATAGGAGCCATCAACTGGGGAAGCGTCGGAATATTTTCTTTTGATATCGTAGCCTGGTTGTTCGGTGGCGCCGGTTCGGCTATAAGCCGCATAATATTTACTCTTGTCGGTATAGCCGGATTATGGTGCATTTCTCTTCTTTTCAGAGAACATGACAAAGAACTTGACAGCTAAAATTTTCGGCGGAAAACCGCCGATACATATAAAATAAACTAAAAAAGGAGGATTTATATGCTTGAAATAAGAAATCTTACAAAAACTTATAAACCTAAAAAAGGAGTACCGGTAGTCGCCTTGGATAATATTTCTCTTAAATTTCCCGATAGTGGCATGATATTTTTGTTGGGAAAATCGGGAAGCGGAAAATCTACTCTTCTCAATCTTTTGGGAGGCTTGGACATATATGATTCCGGAGAAATAATAATTAAAGGAAAATCGTCAAAAAATTTTAAACAACAAGATTTTGATTCTTATAGAAATACATATGTGGGATTTATTTTTCAAGAATACAATGTTTTAGACGAATTTACTGTCGGTGCTAATATAGCCCTGGCTCTCGAGCTTCAAGGCAAGAAGGCTACCGACGAAAAGATAAACTCAATTTTAAAAGAAGTTGATCTTGAAGGTTTCGGGCAAAGAAAACCGAACGAGCTCTCAGGAGGACAAAAACAGAGAGTGGCAATCGCGAGAGCTCTTGTTAAAAATCCTAAAATAATAATGGCCGACGAGCCGACCGGAGCTCTTGATTCTAATACGGGAAGGCAAATTTTTGATACTCTTAAAAAATTATCGGCTGATAAATTGGTTATTGTCGTTTCTCATGATAGAGATTTCGCAGAAAACTATGCGGATCGTATTATTGAACTTGCCGATGGTAAAGTTATAAGCGATCTTGTTTATTTGAATAATTATGATGAAGAAAAATCCGCGTCAAAAGAATTGATTTTTTCCGAGAACATAATAAGTATTCCGGAGAATTATCACTTAACGGAAGAGGATCGTTTGGCTATAAACGAATATATAGATAAATATAAAAACGGAGAAATTAATTTATCCGTTTCATACGGTAAAAATGGCAGAAGAAAAGGAACAGTCGTAGATAACGAAAAAATAACAAATAAGGATAACGATCCGTTTAAACTCATAAAATCAAAGCTTCCAATAAAAAACGCTTTTAAAATAGGAGCGTCAGGATTAAAATATAAAAAAATCAGACTTATTATAACAATTCTTCTCTCGGGCATATCTTTTTCACTCTTCGGCTTATCAGATACTCTCGGTTCTTTCAATTACATAGACGCGGCTACAAACTCAATAGTAGATTCGGGCATTTCGTACGCCGCGTTAAGCAAAGAGAAAAAAAATTATTATAACGATAATAATGATTTTTATTATTCAATAGGAGATTTTCATCTGAACGACGAAGATATAGATAAAATACAAAGAGACACCGGAATAGAAATGAGCGGAGTTTATATTCCGGAAAATTATTCAATGAGTTTTATATCTCAATATGACAGTGAAAATATTGAATATACTCAGACCAAATATAATATCTATGCTAATGATTTCAACGGTTTCGCGGAAATAACTTCCGATTCCCTTGAAAAATCCGGTTATACCCTTATAGCGGGAAGTCTTCCTAACGGTTCTGAAAAAGAAATCGCGATTTCAAAATACGTATGCGAATCCTTTATAAAAGGCGGCTATAAGGATATCGGAAACTATCAAGAAAATTACGATAAAATTTCTACATATGAAGATATGATAGGAAAAGCATTATATCTCGGAGACGAAAAATTCATTGTCACCGGCGTTATAGATATGAAATTCGATTTTGACAGATATTTACCTCTTACTGTTAATGAGTCGGAACGTGAAAACAGCGCAGCTGATGAACTTCTTGATTACGCTTTATACAATGAGTTTTTATCTCTCCAAGCATACAGTTTAAATCAGGTGGCGATTCTGGGAGAAGGCGGTCTTGAAAATTTAGATATTCAAAAACCCGTAACCAGATATATAACAAATGGATGGGTTGAGTTTTATGAAAATATCAATGGCTCGGAAAATTATTTATTTAGTAAATCTTACGTAGCCAAATTTGAAGATATCAAAGACGATATCGATATTATTTGGGTTGACGGGGAAAAAGAGAAATTGGAAGAAAAAGAGATTATACTTCCATTATCCGATATCGAACATATTATGCGATGGCAAAACGGAGTTTATGACGAAACAATTGTGGCGACCCCAGAATCCGCTGTTGAATATCTAAAAAATAATCAGAATCTCATTCTCCATTTCGAACAGAGAATTCCTACTTTTAAGATAATAGAAGAACCGGGATATCATGTGGTAGGAGTTATAGATATTGACTTGGAAACTTCTCCATTTATGATTTGCGATGACGAGCTTTATTCTAAATTTGTCGACGCTGATGACGGGATTTATTCTTATGCTGTCGGAGCGATGCCGCAAAATAAAAATGAAGTAAAAGAACTTTTAGAGTACTGCCGTTCGGAATCCGACGTTCGTTATACAATGTCAAACGAAGTTATATATCAGCTTTCAATGGTGGAAAATTATATAACGACATTCGCCGATATTTTTCTGTATACGGGACTTGGATTCGCGATATTTTCAGCTATAATGCTGGCGAACTTTATAAGCACCAGTATATCATATAAAAAACAGGAAATAGGAATTTTAAGAGCGATAGGCTCACGAGGCAACGACGTATTCAGGATATTCTTTTCCGAAAGTTTCATAATCGCGATGATAAACTTTATTCTTTCTTCTGTATTGGTATTGGTTATAACGTTAATTATAAATAATCTTATACGTTCTTCTACCGGTATTTTAATTACATTTTTCGGCTTTGGAATACGCCAAATCGCTCTTCTTCTATTCGTCAGCTTAGCTGTCGCCGCGATAGCAAGCTTTATCCCGGTAAAGAAAATAGCCTCTAAGAGACCGATAGACGCGATAAGAAACAGATAAAAATTTTTACTAATAAAAAAAGAGACCTTTTTTCAAAAAGAAAGGTCTCTTTTTATTATAAGGGGAATCAGCGTATAAGCATATTATTAGGTCGATTGAAAAGATAAATTTATTAAAAATCTAAAATAATAAAATAATTTTAAAAAATAAATTTATTAAATCTGAGATAATATAATAAAATAATATTTTAAAAGATAAAGAGACGTAGATAAATTGTTAAAATAATTTATTTTAATAATTATAAAAACTACATTGCATATAAAAATATTTATCATTTTTATATTATAAATTTTCTTATTTATCTTTTTAGAACTTCGAAAAAAATGTTATAAAAAATCTTGTTTTAAGTTTATAAAGCTTTTATATTATTTTTTTATCTATCGATTATACTATTGAAATAAAAAATCTCTTTTTTTAACAATAAGACTGAAAGCCGTGAAGAGGAATAGTATAAATAAAATAATTCAATAATATTTGTTTTGTGTTATAAAGAATTATTAAATAATGTACACACTATGTTAATATTAAAAAATTTATTATCTTCTTTATGGTCTATTTATAAAAGAATATTTCCCCGTGTCAAACGGAGAAATATTCTTTTTAGAAATACAATTACAGAATTCTTACTCTGATCACGTCGTCAATCTTATACAACTCTTCCGAGAGACTCTCGTCTGAAAGAAAATCCGAAAGATCAATAATTGTATAAGCGTAATCCCCTTTACTTTTACTTGTCATATTTTCTATATTATGATTAAATTTTCCAGGGACTTCTGAAATCAATTTTAACATATTCGGAATATTTTTATGAATGACGCAAATACGAGACCCGGAAGATCTATCTGATTGAACGGCGGGGAAGTTGACGCTGTTTTTTATGTTGCCGCTTATTATATACTCACTGATTTCTTGAACGGCCATAACGGCGCAGTTATCTTCCGATTCCGGAGTCGAAGCCGCGAGGTGAGGAATAGCTATTACATTTTTCATTGAGAGTATTTTTTCGTTTGGAAAATCCGTAACATAAGAAGCTACTTTTCCTGTATCAAGAGCCGTTGCCAAATCGTCAAAGTTAGCCAACTCTCCTCGCGAGAAGTTAAGAAGTCTTACTCCGTCTTTCATAAGAGAAATTGTATCTTTGTTTATTGATTCTCTCGTATCATTAGTCAGCGGAACATGATATGTAATATAATCGCATTTTTCATAAATTTCTTTTATATCGGTGGCTTTCAACACAGAACGAGACATATGCCATGCGGAATCAACCGAAATAAACGGATCATAGCCGTAGACTGTCATTCCAAGATGAGTCGCCGCGGTAGCTACCATAGCTCCGATAGCTCCAAGTCCCACGACTCCGAGAGTTTTTCCTGAAATTTCAGGTCCCGCGAAGTTACTCTTGCCCTTTTCCACAAGTTTCGGGACATCGTCTCCTTGGCCCTTTAAAGAAGCCGCCCAATTTATAGCGTCGGAAACTTTTCTGGATCCGAGAAAAAGACCGCAAAGCACAAGTTCTTTAACCGCGTTGGCGTTTGCTCCCGGGGTATTGAAAACCACGATACCTTTTTCGGAGCAAAGAGGGAGGGGTATATTGTTTACTCCCGCGCCGGCTCTAGCGATAGCGAGAAGATTGCTGTTTTTATCGTAATCGTATTCATGCAAAGACGCGGAGCGAACCAGTATTCCGTCGGGAGTCTCAGTTTCTTCCACAACAAAATTGTTTTTATCAAACAAATCGGTTCCGCATTTCGCGATTTTATTCATAGTTTTAATTTTATACATTGTAACGCCCCTTTTATTTGTTGTTATTTTCAAAGTCTTTCATAAATTCTACTAATTTTTCCACGCCCTCAGTCGGCATAGCGTTATATATACTGGCTCTCATGCCTCCGACGCTTCTATGTCCTTTGAGATTTACAAAACCGGCATTCGCAGCTTCGGAAACAAATTTAGCGTCGAGATCCGTGTTTCCTGTAACAAACGGAATATTCATAATTGAACGCGAAGAACCATCGACAGTAGCGTTAAACATTTCGGAAGAATCGAGAAAATCATAAAGTATCTTAGCTTTTTTATTGTTGATTTCGCTCATTTTTTCAAGTCCGCCGATTTTATTTTCTATCCATTCAAGAACAAGTTTACAAATATAAATAGAATAAGTAGGCGGAGTATTGTACATTGAGTTTGCCTTTACGTGAATATCATATTGAAACATCGTGGGAGTGAAATCTTTTGAAAAACCGAGAAGATCGTCTCTTATAATAACAACAGTTAAGCCGGCGGGTCCCATATTTTTCTGCGCTCCCGCGAAGATAAGTCCGTACTTTGAAACATCTATCGGTTCGCTGAGTATGCAGGAAGAAAGATCCGCTACGAGAGGCACGGAACCGGTCTCTGGCAGGGCGGGGAAGCGGGTTCCGTAAATAGTATTGTTTTGACAAATATAAAAATAATCGGCGTCAGGATCAAATTTAGAACTGTCAAGCTCGGGGATATAGTTGAAGGTTTTATCCTCAGAAGATGCGACTACGTTTACTTTTCCGTATTTTTCAGCCTCAGCACGAGCTTTTTTTGACCACATTCCGGTAAGAACCAAATCTATTTTCCCTTTTTTCATAAGATTCAAAGGAATCATCGCGAATTGAGACGAAGCGCCGCCTTGTAAAAATAATACTTTGTAGTTTTCCGGAATTCCCATAACTCTACGCAAAGATTCTTCCGCACTCTGAATTATGGATTCAAACGCCTTTGAACGGTGACTCATTTCCATTACGGACATACCGCTGTCGCCATATACAAGCATTTCCTCCTGAGCTTTTTTGAGAACGTCTTCCGGAAGGACAGACGGTCCCGCGGAGAAATTATAAACTCTATTCATTTTGCAGCACTCCTTATTATTTTAATGTTATCTTATATATGATATAATATAAAAGCGATAAAAGCAATAACTATTTATGTCAAAAAAGTGAATTTTAATCGAAACCGAATTTATCTTCTTTTTAAATATAAAATACTTTTTATTTTTCAGAAA
>CAJFPG010000218.1 GCA_904398665.1 Candidatus Geddesella stercoravicola
TAAAAATCGCCAAGCCTATAAAAAAGCAGGTAATCTTTATTTTTTGCCTTCATATCTTTATAATTCTGCATAGCTGGAGAAAGAGACATTTTCGCACGCTCCTTGTTAAATTATAGACATACTAACGGCCTAATGACATCCGCCGCAAGTGGAACAGTCATGAGTGCAGGAAGGGTCTTCTCCCGTAACATAGAAATTGATTATACCGTAAACCTCGTTTACTATATTCTCAAAACGATTCTTAGCGGTATTGTATTCCGTCATAATATCGTTTTTAAAAATCTCGTTGTATATTTCTCTCATTCTTTCCTGATGAGAGCTAAGCTTCGCCTCGTCTTTGTCGTCGCCCTTTTGCATCTCGTTCATTACGTTCATCTTTTCCATATTAAACTCTCCGATAAGAGACTGTAAGGTATCATCGCTATCATATTTTTCCTTAGCGTTTTGATAATCCATATATTCGCGGCTAGCCTGAATAGCTTCTCCGAGTTTATTCGCGATATCTTTTATATTTTTCATTGTAAATCATTCTCCTTCAATTTTTATCTTCTTTTATTTACATAACTAATGTTATCTTAATAATATTATCTTAAATTTTAATTATATTTATCATTTGTCTTTATCTTTGTTTTATATTCTGATTCTAATTTAATCATAATTTTATTATAAATAATTTAGTTTAACTTTAATTTATTTTACTATATTGCTATATTTTATATCATTATATCATTTTACGACCCGTCCAAATATGGCCCAATTCGCCGCCCTTTCTATTTTCACCTTTACAAACTCGTTTAATACTCCTGCCTCGGCTGGAAATTTAACAATAATATTTTCGTCGGTTCTGCCGGTCATGGTCGTTTTTTCCTCGTCGGTATAACCCTCCGTAAGGACCTCCACGATTTTTCCTATGTATCTTAAATTCGACTCAATCGACTTTTGATTTTGCAATTCAAGCAATCTATTAAATCTCTCGCTTTTAATATCAGAGGGAACTTGTCCGTCCATAATAGCCGCCGGGGTATTTTCGCGAGGAGAGTATAAAAAAGTATATAACCCGTTAAACCCGACTTTTTCCACAAGAGAAAGCGTTTTTTCAAAATCCTCTTCCGTCTCTGTCGGAAAACCTACTATAATATCCGACGTAAACGTCACTCCGTCAATTTTCTTTTCGGCGTATTCCACAAGAGCAAGATACTGCTCCGAGGTATATCGCCGATTCATCAATTTTAGTATTCTGTCGCTTCCGGATTGCACGGGGAGATGAACGTGCTTGCAAACTTTCTCACAATTCGCGATAGTATCAAATAATTTCCGGGTAGCGTCTTTCGGATGAGAGGTCATAAACCTTATTCTGAACTTTCCATCAATTTTATTTAGATCTGAGAGCAAATCTGAGAAATCATAACCGATATCCAAGTCTTTGCAATAAGAATTGACATTTTGTCCAAGAAGAGTAATATCTTTATAACCTTTATCGACAAGATCTTTAACCTCTGATATCACGTCGTCAGGATATCTGCTGTGCTCTCTGCCCCTAACGTATGGAACGACGCAATATGAACAGAAATTATTGCACCCTGACATTATAGTAACCCAAGCTTTAATAGAGTTCTCTCTTTTTGTCGGAATATTTTCCAAAGGAAGAGTGTCAATATTCTCCAAATCTATTATCTTCCCTTTTTCGGTATATAACTTATATATTTTTTCCGGAAAACTTCCCATAACGTGAGTTCCGAGAATCATATCGACCTGTCTATAGCTTTTTATTTTTTCCGCCATGTGCGGCTGCTGAAACATACAACCGCAAAGTACGATTTTTAAAGCCGGGTTTTCTCGTTTATTCTTCATTAACGCCCCGAGATTTCCTAATATTTTTCTCTCGGCGTGTTCCCTAACCGCGCAAGTATTAAAAATAATTAAATCGGCAAAATTTATATCATTTGTCGGTTCAAATCCCATTGCTTCGAGCAGTCCGCTGAGTTTTTCAGTATCGTTTTCATTTTGCTGACATCCGTATGTACGGGCAAAATATTTTATTGATATTCCGGTTTTTAAAGAAAAGTCCCTAATAATATTTCTGACTTTTTCAATATATTCAAGCTGCCCGTCCCCGAGTTTTCTGTCTTCCATTCTTAATTTTATCATCTTTTCCAATTTTTCAATACAAAAAAGCTCAACAATCGACGTATTTTTAGACATAATAGATATCAAAAAATCCATATCTATTTTTCATGAAAATATTATATCAACTTTATCAATAACATATCTGTCAATCGCCATATTTAAGCACGCGATACAACAAAAAAACAACGCTAACTTAAATAATCTTTATTGTAGAGCTTATATGAAACATCAAATCTCCTTAAATTTATTATATATTATATTATAATACAATTTATTGAAAAAGTAAATAGGTTTTAGCATTTTTCCGACAAAATTTAACATTATAATAAAAACCATCTCTCATATTAAATTAAAGAAAAATACTTCATCACAAAAAGATAAAATAAATAAACAGAAAAATGAATAAAACAAAAAAAACATAAAGAAAGATAAAATAAATAGATAAAAAAGAAAATCATAAAGATATAAGACAAAAAAGTAAAAACCAACTTCGTACATTCAAATTTTTCTAATTCGTACATTCAAATTTTTCTAAGATATAATTTAAAAAAATCATATTTATAACATCCAAATCTAATTTTCTTTCTTGTTATATAATATTTTTGAAAATAATTCCCTTTTGTCTAGCTCCTTATGTTTCTCAATCTATATAAATTCATAATTTAATCTTAGAAACAAACTTCAATTTCTACTGTGTATGACGGCATAATAACTGACGGCTTAAATTATGAAAAATTAAATTTTTATTTAAAAAATAATAAAACGCGGGAGGAAACGATTTATGAATAGATTTATGAATATATAATTATACAAAAAATACTCTTCTTAATTTTATATATCAATTCTTGTTCCTATTTTACCTAAACACATATAAAACAACAGGTCATCATATAAAATCATTTTTATAACAATAATATTGTCAACAAAAACTCTATACAACAACAAATAATACAAAATAATTTATAACATTTGTTATATACGTCTGTTTTTTCTATGAAAATATAAAATAAATACAGAAAACAAAGGAAACAGGGAATAAATATATCAATATAATTTAACTAAATATATTCGATTTTATAGTTGTATCATTTATATTTATATCTTCTAATAGTTTATTTTTTTTCTAATAAATACAAACTTAATAAATTAAACCTCAAATAAACAATCTTGTAAAATAGCAACACAAATCTTTTAGTATCAATATATTTTTATATTTTTCATATTCAATATTGATTTTTTTATAAATATGTGATAAAATAGAACCAGAAAAGGGAAGGAGGTCGTAAAATGGATTATGAAAAAATTAAAATTCATAAAGACATTATTTACCCGAAAGTTCTCGAATACTACACGGCGGATGAATATATTAAATACTACAACGATTTAATTGACATTCTCCAAAACGCGATCGCCGATGACAAAGAAGAAAGAAAAAGAATGGAATTATTGATTGATCCTAAATTCTCGGATTACACAAAAAAGAATTTTGGTTCGGTCGAAAATCTAAAATACACAGCGAACGCGACAGCGATTTTTCTGCATATGTCGACAAAACTTTTAAAAGCTCTCGAACTTTTTAGAGATTCTCTCATTGAAAACAGAACAGCGACAGAAGCGATAGCCGCCATAACAGTCAAGAAAACCGACGAACCCAAAACTTATATTCCAACGCCTCTGACACACGATATAAACCCTCGCGAAATAAAAAAATAATAAATATTTTCACAAGCGGGACTTTACAAATCTTTAATTGAATGATATAATGTAATAAATTTATATAAATATTTTTTTATATAATATATCTATTAATATAGCAATATCGAAAATCTCGATAATCTATCTGTTATAAAATAATATATAGCTATAATTTATATTATTTATCATCTAATTATTATCTGAATTAACAGTTTATTACCATTAATCATAATAATTAATTATTATAATTATTATCTAATTTTAATAATTATTTAATAACATAAATTATCGCTATTAAATATGAATTTTTCACATCATAATTATCGATATTGATATATTAAACGACTAAATTAATAACGAATAAAAATAATAGCTTAAACTCTCGTAAGTCTTAAAAGAAAGGAATATTTCGATGATTTTCAGAAAAAAAATATCGCCGGATTGCGCCTATTGCGAATATGGTTTTATACTTAATAATAAAGAAAACTGTATTTGCAAAAAATACGGAGCTGTCAAACGGCGGACAAAATGTCTGAAATTCAAATACAATCCCCTTTTAAGACAGCCGGAGCCGTTTCCCTTACTTAAAGATGAAAGTGAATAATATACAGAACTAAGTTTTTTATAAGAGAAAGGAAATTTTCATGTCACTTAATTTAAGCAAAAAATATCTAAAAAATTTTATTGAAGACTCAGAAATTAACGCTTTTTCAGGATTTGTTGCAGAAGCTCATAAAATGATTTCAGAAAAAACAGGTCAAGGAAACGATTTTCTCGGCTGGGTCAAACTTCCGGAAGATTATGACAAAAAAGAGTTCGAAAGAATCAAGCTCGCCGCAAAAAAAATACAGGCTCAAAGCCAAGTATTGATAGTTATTGGGATCGGCGGATCTTATCTCGGGGCAAGAGCCGCGATTGAATTTGTAAAATCGCATAATTATAATCTCCTCAAAAAAGAAACTCCCGAAATTTATTTTGTTGGAAACAGTATAAGTTCCTCCTATCTTAATGAAATTATTTCCCTCTGCGAGGGGAAAGATATATCCGTAAATATAATTTCCAAATCGGGGACTACAACCGAGCCCGCGGTAGCGTTCAGAATATTTAAAAAACTTCTCGAAGATAAATACGGAAAAGAAGAAGCGAAGAACAGAATATACGCCACTACCGACAAAGAAAAAGGAACTCTTAAAAATCTTTCTGACAAAGAAGGTTACGAAACATTTGTCGTACCTGACGACGTAGGCGGAAGATATTCCGTCCTTACGGCTGTCGGCCTTCTTCCGATAGCCGTCGCGGGTATAGATATAGAAGCTCTCATGTCGGGAGCAAGAAGCGCGATGAAAGATTTTGACAATCCGGCTCTTTCTGAAAATCAATGTTATAAGTACTCCGTTCTAAGAAATATTCTTTACAATAAAGGAAAGACTACCGAGATCACGGTCTCTTATGAACCGGATATGTGGTGCTTCGGGGAATGGATAAAGCAGCTTTTCGGCGAAAGCGAAGGGAAAACAAACAGAGGAATTTTTCCCGCCTCAATGATTTATTCTACGGATCTTCACTCTCTCGGACAGTATGTTCAAGAAGGTCTCCGAAATATTTTTGAGACGGTTGTTTGGATAAAAGAAGCGAAATCGGAAGTAAAAATAGAAAACGATCCTCAAAACATAGACGGTCTTAATTTCCTCAGCGGAAAAACTCTTCAATTCGTCGAGGAACAAGCGTACATAGGAACTTGTATCGCCCACACGGACGGCGGAGTTCCAAATATAATAATAGAAATTGACAGAGCGGACGAATTTAATCTCGGGTATCTTATTTATTTTTATGAAAAAGCCTGCGCGCTTTCCGGATACCTTCTCGGAGTAAATCCGTTTAATCAGCCTGGCGTTGAAGCCTATAAGAAAAATATGTTCGCGCTTCTCGGGAAACCGGGTTACGAGGAATTAAAAGAGCAGCTTAGCAAAAGATTGTAAACACTCAAAATATATCATATTACGAACATAATTTCTAAAAATAAAATCAATAAAAAAGGAGTGCACTGCTATGGTAAAAATCATTATGGGCTTAAAAGGAACCGGAAAAACAAAAGCGCTTATTGACAGCGTGAACGCGTCGGTTGCGGAAGACCACGGAAGCGTCGTATGCATCGAAAAAGGAACAAAACTCAGATATGACATCAGCCACGCGGCGAGACTTATCAGCGCCGAGGAGTACAAAATCGACGACTATGAAAAATTCTTCGGCTTCGTAAACGGAATCCTTGCCGCGAACTTTGATATTACTCATCTTTATATCGATTCCATCACAAAAATCTGCAACAATAATATCAATATGAACGACTTGCAATCTTTCATAGAAAACTTAGAACATGTCTCAAAAGACACCGACATAATAATAACCGTAAGCGAAGATCCGGAAAAAGCTACCGAATATATTAAGAAACACTTTTAAAAACAAAAAGAGTAAAAAACAATA
>CAJFPG010000219.1 GCA_904398665.1 Candidatus Geddesella stercoravicola
TATAAAACCTCTGAGATTGGGCCATTTATTTTTATCGGGAATCGCGGTGCCGTAATTTTCCTGCCATTTGTCGTCGATTATAAGTATCTTCGGAGAAAGACCTTTTCCGTCGAGTTTAGCGACAAGATCGTTATACAAAGACTCGTTAGCGAGATGAAACAACGGCGTTTCCGTCCCCTCGGCGCGAGCGTTCTGCTCTAACCAGCCGCAGGCAATCGGCCCGAGCCAAAAACGAGGAACGCTAGCGGCTTTTTTCTCAGGTAAAATACCGGAAGAAAAATGATAATCGGAATACTGTTTAAAAATATCGTTATCGTTTTTGCCGCAAAGCCCCAATATCTCCGGACTTTCCCACTCCCCGTCAATTTTTGTCATACCGTCGTAATCTACCCACAAAGAGAAAAAGCAATGTTTGCTAAATTCTCCTCCCTTATAGTTAAAACGATGGAAATTATATTCTCCCGGTTTAGCGACCAGCCCCAAGCCCAAACGCTCCGAAAGTCCCTCTGTCCTGAAAGAATAACAGAACAAATGAGGTATCATAAGCGTTGAATAAAATTCAAAATTGTCGGTAGGATAAAAACGACCGTGATCTAAATGAGTTTCATGAGCCATCGGAATAAAACCCTCGCAAAACTCATATGAACTGTAATTCTCAGGATCTTTTTCAAGTCCTTTGAAATAATCCAAAACGAAAAGAGAGCCCTTTCCTTCTACCTTTACTTTGTATGAGAAATTATCCTCCCGGCAGGTAAGCGTATAAACTTTTTTTGTCCACAGGTTACTCTTTGTCGTCCATGTGAAAATCGGATTTCCTCCGTCAATATCTACTTTTGCCTCAAACGTAAGAGAAGCGTCGTCTATATCGGAAATCTTTTCATCCCCTACCAAAGTGTCAAGCGCGGAAATAGGGGAAAGGCGAGCGATAAGAACCTTTCTCAAAAATACGGAAAAACTCTTTTCCGAAACTTCCAAATGATATTTTTTAGCGGATACAAAATAACCGCCGGCAATCTGATTACAGGTCATTTCAAATCTCCTTTAATCCTTTAAAAATTAAATAATATTATAAAAATTATGTCACAAAATCACATATAGAGATATTATATCTAAAATAAAACGCCCTGTCAATACCGAAAATTTTATATTAAAAAAATAATAATAAATATAAATGGATTTTTCGTAAAATAATATCAGAATTGTAAGCGACATGAAATACTATTTATATTATACATGAATACTATTTTATATTGTAAATAAAAAATAGTATGAATATATAATAATTTTATCCTTAAAATAACTTAATTATCCTTAATTATTATAATACTATAATTAATATTATCAATACATAAAACCGCGGGACTCTTCGTCCCAGCCTATTAACGAGAAAAAGCATAAAAGAAACCAAACAAAGACATAAAATAAAAAGAAAGACCTTCAAAAAGAAGGTCTTTCTTTTTATACTTTTATTTTTTTCTGAAAGTCGAACATTCGGTCTCTCTGCACTCGCAAGCGTCGCGTCCCCCTATGCTGACGGAGTTCGCATAGCAGTTACAGTCGCTGTTATAACGGCAATTTTTCGCCTGACAATCTATTGAAAGATCCGTAAGCTCTCGGCTTGTCAGAGTTTCGGGAGTCGTTTGCTCGGTAAAATTTTCGCAGCATGTCCCAACGGAATTTTTGGCGTATCTGCCTCCGACGATAATACTGTTTATCGAGCAACGACGATTTTTATTATGCGCGCAATTAAGCGCGTCGCAGGAAAGATCTGGCATGATAACTTTTCTCCTTCCGCTTTCTTTTCAGAAAGCAAGAATATTATTTGCGAAAAAAAATTATATATTCAAAAAATAAGATTTTTTAAAATTTTTTAATTTTTCCATATTGACAAACTTCCTTTTTTGCTTTATAATATTTTCGTCGCACAATTAAAGGCACTGACGATAAAAAATTTTCTTTAAGTAAAACGAAAAAGAAAAAATCGAAAAACCTTGTCCGTAATTCAAAAAAACGTAAAATAAAAAAATCGTGAAGTGCAAAAACGTCGATAAGACTCTGCCCGAAACGCGGTATCGAGTCTTGAAAAATACGGAGATGTACCCAAGTGGTTGAAGGGTCCGGATTCGAAATCCGGTAGGTCGGTTTTGCCGGCGCTAGGGTTCAAATCCCTACATCTCCGCCAAAATCGACAAATTGCGTCGGCAATTTGTCGATTTTTTTATCATTTCATAAACGCTCATATTTTAAATTGATATGAAACCAAAAGCCATTAAAATCAAATTTTAAAATAAGCTGAAAAAACAACGGAGGCATAGCTCAGCCGGTTAGAGCGCACGCTTCACATGCGTGAGGTCGCGGGTTCGATTCCCTCTGTCTCCACCAGGAAAGAAACGACAATTTTCAGTAAGAAGATTGTCGTTTTTTTATATTTTAAGTTATTATTCTATAGGAATATATATGATATGGTTTTATTTTACCGTTAAATGAACCTTTTGACGCTTGCGTCCGTCTATATAAGTGAAACCGGTTTTAATCACTCATAAACCAAAGGAGGCGATGCTGTGGATGAATTTGTGAACCTGCTGGAAGCAGAACGAGTATCTGTGGAACGTTTTGTAAGATTTCGGATAAGCTTAAAATCCGATGCAGATGATGTGTTACAGGAAGTATTCCTTACTGCTTATCAAAAGTTTCCTCAACTAAAGAATAAGAACGCGTTCAAAGCATGGATCATTAGCATAGCGCGAAACAAGTGCAATGATTATTTCCGAAAGAAAGCAACTCAGTACGAAATTCCAATTGATGAGTTGACAGAAAAGGAACTGTCAGACGGCAGGCACGGTGTTTCCGTAGTTAATACCGTAAGAGAAACGTTGAGTTTGCTCGGTGATAAGGATAAGCAGATCCTTTACCTTTACTTCTGGAAAGAGATGCCGCAGTCAGAAATCGCAAAACAACTGAACATCCCTGTTGGGACTGTAAAAAGCAGACTGCATACAGCGAAACAAAACTTCAAAAATAAGTATCCATATCGCGCTGATATACCGAAAGGAGAATTCCATATGAAAAAGTTGCCTGAATTTATTCCCGAATATAAAATCGAAGCAAGTACCGAAGCTCCCTTTGCAGTAAAATGGGAAGAACTTATGGGATGGTTCTTGGTACCGAAGCTCGGAGAAAAGATGTCCTGGGGTATGTACGATATCCCGTCACGAAAGTGCAGCCGTGTGTATGATATGCAAGTTACCGGCAAAGCAAAGGTTCACGGTATCGAGGGCGTGGAGCTCACCGCAAGAGAAGCATCATACTCAGATAAGAACGATGTGATCAATCGTACCTTTGTGGCCCAACTGACAGATACACACTGCCGCTATCTGGCAACACTCAGAAATGACGGCGACGTTCGCAATTATATTACATTTCTCGATGGCGATGAATTTCTGCCTAACTGGGGATTTGGCGAAGATAATTGCGGTAATGAAACTAATCTGGCAGTTAAGGGTGATATCCAGAGAACAGGTACAGTCGTTACAAGCGCCAACAAAGATTTTCTGTTGGACATTGTAGGACGTTACACCGTTACGATTGGCGGAAAGAGCTATGACACAGTCTGTGTTATGGACATCGAAACCTATAATTGCGGTGTAGTATCCGAGCAGTTTCTGGATAAGAATGGAAAGACGATTCTTTGGCGCAGGTTCAATCGTGATGATTGGGCTATCGACCGCTATAAAAAGCTGTGGAGTGAGCAACTGCCGAAGAACGACAGACTCACTGTAAGCGGTACGACCTATGTTCACTGGTATGATTGCATCACAGATTATATTTTGTAAACTGAATAGTTTTATAAAAAAATCAGTCGCCCGCTCCCTTGCTCCTCCTTTTCGCAAAAAGTCACGCTCGGCTCACCGTTCGGCTATGGCGACTTCTCAAGTCGCCTACGCCCATCATGGCAGTTGCTGTCGCTACCAACTTTTTGCGAGTTACGATGGTTCAGCTCCCACCTCCAAAAAGCCCAAAAAATCCTTTTCATGTGGCTCTCACACAACTGCGGTGAGCCTTTCACTCACCGCAGTTTTTTTATTTTGGGTTTTGTGCCCGCGTTTAAGGTAGCATTTTTTTTGTAACGCAAACGCACATGAAAACACCATTAAATCTACTCTTACGAGAATCAAATTTACATGGTGTTTTTATTTTTATAGACCCAATATTCACGCGAATCTACCGGTTCACGACTTTTAATTTAAATTGACTCCGAATTCGAAAACGCTTAAATTCGTTCGCCATATTCGAAAACGCTTAAAGTGGCTCATGAAAAAATAAATAAAATAAAAAATGAAATAAAAAATAAGGGATTTTAAGACATAGCATCTGATTTAATATAGACTATAAAAGTGTTCATCCCCTATGTTTTCCCAATTGTTGTTTTAAATGCCTTATTTTAATATATGGGTGGGGCAAGCTCCACCGTCAATGCTCGGAGCAATAAAGTAACGCACAGAAACTTGATAAATAACAACCTATTATTCCGCGTAACATGAAGAAAAATTTGATAAAGAAATTCGCAATAAGACGGTAGAATCATAAAAAAATAATAGAACAAAACCTCTATTTTTACAAATATGTTAAAATGCGTTGCTTGCGGCAACGGGCAATTTCGCTTACAATAGTGGTGACAAATGAAAGAAAGGAGAGTATTCCTAATGCTCAACGAAAATATTAAAGCAATTAGAAAATTAAAAGGACTTTCGCAACAAGAGCTCGCTATCAAACTGAATGTCGTGAGACAAACAGTTTCTAAATGGGAGCAGGGATTGTCAGTTCCCGACTCTGATATGTTAATCTCCATATCGGAAGTTCTTGAAACACCCGTAAGTAAGTTGCTGGGAGAAAATCTCATTGAGCTGGAAATTGATGACTTAAAGGCAATTTCCGCGAAACTGGAGGTGATAAATTCTCAACTCGCACAGAGAAAAACCACAAGGAGAAATATTCTGCATTGGCTTCTTATCTCGTTGTGTATAGTCATAATAACAATTTTTGCAATTTTATTGATATTAGAAAGTCCCTACTTAGGATGGAATTATAGTGACCCTGAAACCGCTGTCCTCGGAGTGGCATTTCACTCATTTGAATGGCTATTTGTCAGAATAGCTCCGATTATTCTTATTGGAGCAAGCATTGGAATTTTCTTAACACGGAAGAAAGAATAAAACTATCCTGCTTTTAAGATAAAATTCGGACTTTAAAATCTTTATTAACGAGTAAACCGCAAAGCCGGTCGATCAGCCAACGGCCAAAATAAACGGCGAACACGCGCCGCCGTGGGCAAACCTACCCTCCTTTAATTATGGATATCAACGGGAGGTAGGGGAAAACAGCGGACGGAAAAAAGCGTCGATGCCCGCCAGCTATCATTCAAAAAAAACAGCAGTCATGGACCAGCTGACAACGAAAGCTCTGAGTCTGAAAAAGATTTGCCGTTTTTTCGTTGTATGTATGGAAAATTTCAAAACGCGATAGCAAAAGGAATGAAACTGGGGAATTTCTCCCGTCGGAGAGCAGACGGCAGCTTCTCATTTATAATTTTGCCAGAAAAAAGAAAATGCGGCTCTGATTTTTTAGTTGTGTTTTCCAAAAAATGACTGATAGAAAAGAAAAACAATTTGCGACGGGCTTTAAAGGGCATTGAAATTTATTACAGCTTCGTCGGCAAAATTGACTCGCCCGAAATCTAACGAGCGGCCTGTCCCGCATCCCCTAAGTGCCGGATAGGAACGGCAAAATTTCTTAGAATTCTATTCTTCTCTATTGAGATAAACAAAAATAGAGGAAAAATCTTTTTTCATATTCCTTTGACAAATATAAAAACTCGGACTTTATTCCTACTTATTTTTTTGTTTGCTGCGGGTAAAATACGCTATATACCAATCCCCTGCTCCTCGCAATGCACAAAAAGTTACTAGCGACGGCGAGCCGTTGAGAGGAGATTTACGACCGAGAAAATAAACGGAGGGTAAACAGAAAAAAGACTTTTTGTGAATTTCTATAATTCATTTCTATCGCCTCTATCGCCGAATTTACAATAATATATTTTTTATATCTATAAATAAGTCGGGGCAAATTAAATTTGCCCCGACTTATTTCTTTGCGAATTTAATAAAAAATTTAATAGAAAAATAGAACTTTTTATATTTTGTATTCCAATCATCAAACCAAGGGAAACAAAGCACTCCGCTTTTTATATAAAACAAAACCCCCGCCTTCTATCCTCGCTTCTAAATTTTATAGAATATTAAAAAAAATCGAAATTCTTTATGTTGATTCAGTTTATTTTTGTTTGAGTTTATCTCATTCAAATTTATTCTATATTTGATTTTACTCAATTCAATATAATGTATGTCTATTTTAACTTCATTTCATTCTGTTTTATCTCTAATATTGTGTTTTGGTATTTCCGAAAGATTTTTTCCAAAATACTTTTTATAAAGGCGAGAAAGATAATTCTCGTCATAAAAGCCTACCGTTTTGCCAGCCTCTTTTAAAGTGACTCCAAGAGTGAGCCGCAACTCTCTCACTCTTTGAAGTTTAACAGTATTTATATATTCGATAAGGGTTTGTCCCGTAGTTTTTTTAAAAATATTTGAAAGATATCCGACGCTCAATCCTACCGCTGAAGCTATATCCTCAACATAAATTTTTTCCGATATGTGATTTATTATATACCGTTTCGCTTTCATGGAATATTTTTGAGCTCCGTAATCCACAGAGCTTTTATTTTGTTGTTTTTTATACTCAGAATCGATGTCGGCAAGCAACGATAAGACCATGGCCGATAATTTCAAAGTACTTTTCTGCTTGAGAGAATATTCTTCTACTATATTACGAAAATTGGAAAAATAGACGCTTCCGTTCGAAGGAACCAGCCAATTAGGCAAAACAAGCTCGTTTCCGCTCCTCGTATCAATTAGAAACCCGACCGTAATATGCGAATGTTTTCCCTTTGAAAATATGTGTTCGGGCTCCGATCGACGACCTATCAGAACAGAACCTTCCGGAACTATCTCAATGCCTTTTCCGTAATTCAAGAAAAGGTCCCCCGAAATCACATAAGAAAGTTCTATAATATTTTCCCACACGCCAAATTCAATATCATGTTTATCAGTCGAATATTCGTGAGCGAAAATAATTTGGGGAATAGAGATTACGTCAAAACAAAAAGTTCTCATATTTTTACCTCAAAAAAAAACGCATGATATGAAAAATTGTTTAAAAGGTTAAAAAACAAAAAATAGACATTTGGAAATAGCGGAGAAATATCAAAAATTTTCCTAAAAAAACTAATTACATGTATCTTACAAACGTTTCGATTTTCTTTTGTCTTACGACTTTATAATAGCATATTTTATAAATAAAATCAACAAACAATATAATTTTATATTATAATAATCCAGAAAAATTCAAATCGTACATTGCGAAAAAGAAAAAAAACGCTTATAATTATACTATCAAGATCAAAAATAAAAATTAAAAACATTGATATTTTAGATTTTAAACTTACGAATCGAAAAACAATCAAAAAGAGAAAAGGAGTGAAGCAGAACAATGATCGAAGACCTTAGAAAAGAATTATCGATATTCCCAAATGGGGAAAAAAGCGAAAAAATATATCTTTATCTTGGGCATCGCTCACACTATAAAGAGCGGCCGATTTTAGCGAAAGCCTACGGAACCGCGAACCTCTTTCGGCAGCCGAGAGCTCATATATATGAAAACGACCTTATCGCCGGGTCGGTAAGAGGGCTGTTTTCCTCTGAATTTGACGAAAGAATCCGACAAAAAGCGGAAAGCGACTTTTCCTCTTATGGGGAAAACACGTTTTTTACAAATTCCGATCATTTCGCTCCGAATTACCGCGTCTTTTTAAAAGACGGCGTTCCGGGAACGAAAGAAAAAATAGAAGACTCAATGAAAAAGCACAACGGAGAAAAAGAGCGTCGATTTCTTTTGGCGGTTAAAATCACTTTCGACGGTTTTATCGATATGATAAAAGCGTATTCTCTCGCGGCGGAAGAAAAAGCGGAAAAAACAGAGAACGAAAAAAACAAAAAAAATCTTCGCCTTATATCCGAAGACTTAAAATTTTTAATCGATAATCCTCCGAAAACTTTTCGTCAGGCGCTCCAACTCATGTTTATGACTCATACGGCGTTTTCTTACGAGGGAAAAAGCGCCATGGCTTTCGGAAGAATAGATCAATATCTTTATTCTTATTTCAAAAAAGACGTCGAGAGCGGAATTTTAACAGAACAAGAAACTGCCGAACTGTTAACGTCGGTCTTCTTAAAAATTTATGAAAACAGATATTTCGGGTTTGACGACACCGTAAATATCTGTATCGGAGGAATAACCCCCGAAGGAGAAGACGGGACCAACGCTCTTTCCTATATCGTTCTGAAAGCGGTAAAAAACGCGAACATACCTGGACCTAATCTTTCGGCTCGAATACATTCGAAAACCTCAGACCGTTTTTTAGACGAATGTCTTAAAGTTATCGCCACGGGACTCGGATATCCCGCCCTTATGAACGACGAGGTAAATATTCCGGCTCTTTTGCGACACGGATATGAGAAAACCGACGTAAACGACTACTGCTTTGTCGGCTGTATTGAAAATTTTATTGCAGGTAAACAACCCCCTTGGTCCGACGGTCGTTTTAATGTTCCTCTTTATCTCGAACCGATTTTTTTCAATGGAAAAACACTGATAAACCCTGAATATATAGGAATAGACACCGGAGAACTCGACGGCCTTAAAACCATGAATGATTTTCTCGAAGCTTATCATAAACAGCTCGAATACGCAATGTCTGTTTATTTCGCGTATTTTAACAACGCGAATGATAGATACAACCCCGAAAATTACTCTCAGCCCTTTCTCTCTATATTTTGCGAGGACTGTATAGGAAGAGCAAAAGACATACGTGACGGAGGATCGAAATATCCTTCGGTTCACGCTCCGGCGTGCATGGGAATAGCCACAGTCGCTGATAGCCTCGCGGCGATAGATAAACTTGTCTACACCGACAAAAAATACTCTCTTTCTCAGATAGCCGAAGCGATAAAAGCAAACTTTCAAGGTTATGAGAAAATGAGAAAAGAACTGCTTGCAGCTCCCAAATACGGAAACGACGACGATTTCGTGGATCGTTATGCCGTTTGGTACGTAGAAGAAATGGAAAGACTAGTATCTCCTTACAAAACCCGCGATGGCGGTCCGTTATACGTGGGAATCGCCTCAAACGTTCAAAATATTCCGGCCGGCGAGGAAATCGCGGCGACACCGGACGGAAGAAAAGCCAAAGAACCGATTTCCGACGCGGCGTCGCCCATGCACGGCATGGACAAAGAAGGAGCGACGGCGGTAATCAATTCCGTATCGAAACCCGATTACACCCTAGCGGCCTGCGGCACCGTATTAAATCAAAAATTTTCTCCCCAAATGTTAAATAATGAGGAAAACAGAAATAAAGTAAAAGATTTAATAAAGGTATATTTCAAAAAAAAGGGGCAGGAGATACAAATCAACTCAGTATCCAGAGACATCTTAAAAGACGCTATGGTTCATCCCGAGAAATATCAAAATCTTGTGGTGAGGGTATCAGGCTTTTCCGCTTACTACGTAAATCTCGACAAATCTGTTCAACTGGATATCCTTAAAAGAACGGAACATAACGGAAGCGACGGCGTTTAAAAATGGAGAAAGAAATTAAACGAAATTGCAAAAAGATACAAAGCGAAAAAGCCGGAAAAACACAAACCGAGACAAAATTATCCGACAAAATAAAACCAGAAAGCGTAACTGACACTCTGAATACATCGAAAAAAAAGACAACGACGAAGACGAAAATATCGATATCAAAAATACAGCGTTTTTCAACCGCAGACGGACCGGGAATACGAACAACGGTATTCTTCCAAGGCTGTAATCTAAGATGTAAATGGTGTCATAACCCGGAAACCCAATCTACAAAATCAACTTTTCTTACATTTTGCGACGAAAGAAAAGAGATAAGCGGGAAAGCAATGTCGGTAAAAGAAATATTTTCCATAATAAAAAAAGACGTTGATTTTTACGAGATTTCGGAAGGAGGAGTCACTCTTTCGGGAGGCGAGCCTCTTTTACAAGCGGACGCGGCGAAAAAACTGCTTTCTCTTTGCAAACAAGAAAATATTTCAACTATCGTAGACACTGCGGGAGCGGTCCCGTTCGAGAATTTTTTAAAAGTTTTGCCCGTAACAGATCTTTTTTATTTCGATATAAAAGCCTCCGACTCAAAAAAATATTTATCGTTTACCGGAGGAGACTTCTCTTTGATTCGCGAAAATTTAATACGACTGACAAAAACCGGCGCGCGTGTCGAAGTCTGCGTTCCTCTTATTTTGGGAGTAAACACCGACGCCTCTTCACGAAATAAAATCGCAAATCTGCTGAAAACGGCGGGAATCAACGATATAATTCTATTGCCTTATCACAAATACGGTATATCGAAATATAAAGCTCTCGGCAGAAATTATGAATTTGAGAGAAAAAAACTTACGCCTTCTTCCGTCATAGAAAAAACGAAAGAATTTTACAGACAAAAAGGTTTCACTCTAAAAACTCGAAAATAAAACATTTTTCCAAAATTCACTATTGTGTCCTGTTTATACTTTATTCAAAAAAACAGAAACAGTCTTACATGATATGATAAATAATTTCCGTGTTTGATAATACTATAAAATCTTAAAAAAGACTCGCCCTCTCAAAATAATATCTTTAATATCTTCCTTCGCATAAGTTTTAATATGCCAAAGGTTATAATAAAGAAAAAGTCTCTTCCTATTTATAATATACAGTACTATATAATATACAAATATAATAATTGATTACTGAGAATAAAACGGAAAAGAAGAAAAACATAGACATTATGAAAAAATACTATGAAAAACGCGAGCAACTTGCCGTATAAATAAAAATGACTTCGAAATTCCTATGATATCACGTCTGTAATCTCTCGCTTTAAAACAAGAGATAAAAAAGTTTCACTTTTTTATAAAGATATGCTGATAAAATATTCGTACATAATTATGAGTATAATTTTTAATCAGACAACAGCGACAATAAAAATTAAGATTAGTCAGATATTTTTTTCAGATTATCAAAAAATATCTGACTAATTTCTTGCTTACGCTCAAACATTTAAAAAAGAATATTCAAATATCAACAGTAAAATACTCGCAAATATATAACCTTTCAAAACCACAAAATAAAGATAAAAGAGCAAAAATCAACAAATATAAATATAAACTAAAAGAAATTATCTAACATTTGTAAATGTTTATGAATATGGAATTAAAACAAAATCGAACGATTATCTCGGAAAAATCTCAAAAAATAAATATAAACATTTTTATTATAACAAAAATAAGAAGATTTCAATACTTTACAAGCCAAAAGATTTATGCTAAAATAATCATATATATACTAATATGCTAAAACAAAACTTCCTCCGCAAAATCAACGGGAGCCCTGAAACCAATAAACAATATAGCTACTCAAAGCGAAATTTAACGAAAACTAAAAGCTTGTAATAAAAACATTTATCAAAAAAAGAGCGTCGATTTAAAAAATTATTATACTAAAAAACAAAACTTGAAAACGTTTCGAATCTTGAGAAAAACCCAGTTATACTGTATATAGCACACGAAAAGAAGACATAAATCATAAAAAACGACGAATATATGAAAGGATCTTTCGACGAAGAGAAAGAAAAAATAAACGTTAAAAAACGTTAAATTTCAATATATTAACATACACGGTAATACGAAGATAAATACGATGCCGCGAATGCACATAAAATATAAAAATTGCAAGATTAGATTATAAATTGCAAACTAAAAGCAAAAGACTCTCCCATTTGACATTTTGACATAAAGAAAGGTTTTAGCAATTTTTTTTAACACAATCAAAAACGTTTAATTACTAAAAATTTTAAAGAGAAAAAGAAAGTAAGGAAGTAAGGAAGTAAGGAAGTAAAAATAAATAAAGATAAATAAAAAGGATAAAAAATATAAAGCTTTCGAGAAAAATTTTCTTTACGAAGGAAACAAAAAAATCTCTTTGCTTTTTTCTGTCGCCGAGAGGAAAGAACGTATTTTTTTTAGATATACAGAAAAATAAAAATTATAAAAATATACAATAAATAAAAAAATCGCTAATTGCTCAGCTGAATATAATTAGCATTAGCGAAAGATTAAAAAACTTGAAAACATATTTTTTACGGATATTTCAATTCCGTAAATTTCCGCATCAAGTATTTATACATTTAAAATTAAGAGAAAACAAACAGGAGGAAGAAAAAAAATGCTTTACACAAAAAAAGATGTCCTGGATTATATTGAGGAGGATGACGTAAAGTTTATACGTTTGGCCTTCTGCGATGTTTTCGGCTCGCAAAAAAATATATCGATTCTCCCCTCAGAACTACCGAAAGCCTTTGATAAAGGAATATCTTTTGACGCTTCTTTGATTTCAGGTTTTGAAGAAGAGGGAGAAAACGATCTCTTCCTGTTTCCAGATCCGGAAACCATAGCCGTTCTTCCTTGGAGACCGTCTCACGGAAAAGTTGTCAGACTCTTCTGCGATATAAAAAAAGCGGATGGGGTTCCGTACGAGGCGGACGGAAGAAAGATACTGAAAGACGCCGTCAAAAAAGCGGAAAACACCGGAATTTACTGTGACATCGGCTCAGAATTTGAATTTTACCTTTTTAATACAGATGAAAACGGTCAAAAAACCGATGTTCCAATAGACAACGCCGGCTACTTGGACATAGCCCCAAAAGATAAAGGCGAGAATATAAGAAGGGAAATTTGTCTCACACTCGAGCAAATGGGAATTCAACCTATAAGTTCGAGACATAAAGCCGGACCGGGGCAAAACGAAATAGATTTCACATATAGCTCGCCTCTCGCAGCCGCCGACAACGCTACCACGTTTAAATCGGCGGTATCGACAATAGCCTCGATGAATGGTGCGTACGCCTCTTTTCGACCGAAGCCGTTGAAAAATACCCCCGGAAACGGTCTTTATATAAATATCTCCCTTAAAAGCAACGGCGGACAAAACTCAAAAGAACAGTTCGCGGCAGGAATACTAAACAGAATAAAAGAGATAACCGCGTTTTTAAATTCAACCTCCGAATCATATTTACGTTTAGGAGAAAAGGGCGCTCCGAACGTTGTGACATGGTCCGCTAAAAATAAATCCCGTTTGATTAGAGTACGTTTCGACAAAGACGGGACAGGTCAATTCAAACTGCGTTCGGCAGACCCCTACGCGAACCCATATTTAGCGTATGCGCTCTTAATTCACGCCGGGATAGCGGGAACGGAAAAAAGCGAGAAACTTCCTCCGTCGGCCGACGATTACGAAATACAATCAAGAGAAACAAACAAACTTCAAAACGAGGAAAAGTTACCGTCAACTTTCGAAGAAGCGTTGTCTCTCGCTAAAAAAAGCGATTTCGTTAAAGAGATTCTTCCGGAAAGCATTATCGAAACATATATTAAATTAAAGGATTCTTCGGAAACTTAAATCTCGTAATAAAATCAAAAAAAATGGAGGTATAGTATGAGGCGAACGACACCGGAAAAATCGCCGCAGAGCGTTCTTATAGTCTGTTCTAACGACAAAAGCACCGATTTTATCCGTTCGACGCTCAATTCCTCGGACTATATCCCTATAGAAACGACGGCGAACGCGGGAGAAGCGAAACGGAGGCTATCAGAAAAAGATTTTGACGTCGTGATAATTAATACTCCGCTCAAAGACGAATTCGGAGTAGACCTCGCCATTGATATAAACGAGAAATATTACTGCGGGACAATGCTCCTTGTCAAAAACGACATCTATGAGCAAATCGCTTATAAAACGGAAGATTTCGGTATTTTCTGCGTTTCCAAACCCATAACAAAAGAATTTTTTTTAAGAGCCGTAAGATTGGTTTCCGCGACAAGAAACCGTATAAAATCAATAGAGATAAAAACGGAAAATCTTAAAGAAAAAATGAATGAAATCCGCTTGGTAAACAGAGCTAAACTTTTGCTCATAGAAAAACTTTCCATGACAGAAAAAGACGCCCACAGACATATAGAAAAACAAGCTATGGATTTGTGTTTAAAAAAAAGCGAAATAGCGAAACGTATAATTATTACGTACGAATCGTAAAATAAAGAGATTGTTTTTTTATGAAAATTAAAATATATAGATTTAAAAAAATCGCCTTTTCAAAAACAAAGACGCGATTTCAAAATCTCTGTTTTATAAATTTTTCGGTAACGATTCAATCATATACACTGTTACTTTTTTGCTTTGTTTTTTGCAATTGTCAATAACAAATTTTGTACCTCTTGATTTTCCGTCCCAAAACGCCACGACCTCGTCGGCGTAAGCTATTATCTCCAAATTTCGCCTAAGCGGGGCTCCCCTTCCGTATTTGCTGTATTCGGGCAAAAACTCAGTTAATTTTATTCCTTTTTTTTTTGCGTACTCTCGCACGCAACTGTCAATACCTTTCGCTCCTCCCGAAACAATTTCAGTAACCCCCTCAGGCAAATATTTCCCGATATTATCAATATTTAAGCTCCTTGAGCCTATCACGGCTACTTTCATAAAATCCTCCAAATACTTTTTAGATATATTTTGCATCTATTTTTGAATTATATCATAAAACTATTGTAAAATAAAGTTGAGATTTGACATAGAACTATCGATTATATCAAAAAAATCAAAGGCTTTTATAAACGCCTCCGGTTATAAAATTCAGATTATTCCACCCCGCTTAAAAATGTCACTGGCATATAAAAAAACATAAAGAATTATCACAAAAACCGACATATGCCGAGTGAACAAAAAACAAGAGAACTCTATGTGAATAGGTTTAACCATTCACATAGAGTTCTCTTATAATTATCTCAATTTTTCAACGCCCGCAAGACACTCGGTCGTTACCTAAGACCTCGATTTTAGGAGTTTTGAGGCCAATTCCTAAACCAATATTCGGCGGAAAATATTTTTTTAGAAGGGAAGGGCGGGAGAAATCCGACAAAAATCGCAAATATGTACGTATTCATATGAGATATCCAAAATAGCATGGATCTTGACAATCTACGGATATTCGTATATAATATGAGAAGATAAAGTATATGCGAACAAGAAATTTAAGGGATATTTCCCTTTGAAAGCGGTGCAGAATGAAAAACTATCTATCGATCCGAGAGACAGCGGAAAAGTGGGGAGTGTCCGAACGGAGAATAAATCAATACTGTTCCGAAGGTCGTATTCCCGGAGCACAAAAATTCGGGAGATCCTGGGCTATCCCCTTAGACGCTGATAAACCGCAAGACCCTCGTAAAGCGCGGCGGGTCAAATCCGCCTCGGCGGAGACAACTCACATAGGACCGCTGAACGACACAAACCTGATGCCTTTGATGAACACGGCGTTTGCCCCGGGCCACTGCCGGGAAGCGGTGGAAGCTATGGCCGCGGGACCTCAACGTGACATTGCCCTCGCCGAGTACTATTATTTCAGCGGTCAACCGGACGCGGCGGCGAAAGAGTCGGAACTTTATCTCACCAGTCCCGATATGGGAGCGAGACTTTCCGCGTGTCTGATTTACGCTTATTCCAACCTCTCTATCGGACAGATACCAAGAGCCAAATTTGCTTTGGGTGAGCTGAACGCCTCCCTTTCAGCCGTGGGAGAACAATCTACTCAGTTTCGGGCGGCGGCCGCTTTTACGGCCTCGGCCGGAACCGTTCTTCTTCATCTGCCTCTGCCGGAGGAAATGCCGGAAGTTGAGAGTTTCCTTCCTTCGCTGCCTCCGGGACTTAAAGCGTTTGCATTGTATGTGCAGGCTCACTACCTCTATCTAAAATCGGATTACGCTCACAGCGCGGGTATCGTGGAAGCGACCCTCGCCATGGGCGCCGCGCGTTACCCTATCCCCGCAATTTACTTACACTTGGTGGCGGTGATGGACTATATGAGCTTAAAGCAGCCTGACAGAGCGCGGGCCCATCTTCTGAAAGCATGGGAGATCGCCCGACCTGACGACCTCATTGAGGGCTTTGGAGAACATCACGGCCTTTTAGGAGCAATGTTGGAGGCGGTCATTAAACCAAAATGGCCGAAAGATTTTAAGAGGATTATCGACATCACATATCGTTTCTCTTCCGGATGGCGTAGAGTTCATAACCCGATTACCGGACATGACGTCGCGGACGATTTAACCACTACCGAATTCGCCATGGCGATGCTCGCCGCCCGCAACTGGACCAATCAAGAAATCGCGGAACATCTGCACATATCGGCAAATACGGTCAAAAGCCACATTTCCGAAGCGATGAGGAAATTGAATGTAGAAACAAGAAAAGAACTGAAACAATA